>NZ_VWWG01000094.1:0-27455 GCF_011753085.1 Burkholderia sp. Tr-862 | reverse complement strand
GGCCGCGAGGATCGCGACGCCGCCGGCCCACTGCAGCGGCGACAGCGCCTCGCCGAACAGCAGCGCCGCGAGCGCGACCGTCACGACCGGTTCGAGCGTCGACAGCATCGACGTACGCGCGGCCCCCAGCCGCTCGAGCCCGGCGAAGAACGCGAGCATCGCGGCGACCGTCGACACCAGCGCGATCGCGAGCATCGACGCCCAGCCGGCGGTAGTCGCCGGCCAGCGCGGCGGCGTGCCGAACGCCGCGGTCCGCACGATCGCGATCGCGACGAGCGTCGCGGTCGCCGACAGGCAAATGATCGCGGTGGTCGCGAGCGGATCGACGCCGCGCGTCGCCTTCGTGCCGCCGACGATGTACAGCGAATAGATCACCGCGGAAGCCAGCGCGAGCGCGATGCCGAGCGGCTCGCCGTGGCCGCCGCCGACCATCAGCGCGGAGCCCGCGACACAGAGCACGAGCGCGACCGCCTTCGCGCGCGTCAGGCGCTCGCCGAGCCACCACGCGGCCAGCAGCGTGACGAAGGCCGGATACAGGTACAGCAGCAAGGCGACGAGGCTCGCCTGCGCATGCTGGAGCGCGCTGAAATAGCAGAACGACTGTCCGACGTAGCCGAGCGCGCCCATCGCCACGAGCGGCACGAGCGTGCGGCCGCGCGGCCATGCGACGCGACGGTGCCGGGCGATCGCGGCGAGGATCGCGCCGCCGATCGCGAAACGCACGATCAGCAGCCCGAGCACGTCGACGCCGGCCGCATACGCATAGCGGCCGAAGATCGCCATCGCGCCGAATGCGGCGGCGGACAGCGCGACATAGAGCGCGCCCTGCAGCGCGGCGGACGATGAGCGGGCGGTGGCGGACATGTTGAGCGGGGTGAGCGGTGCAAGCGCGACGACGGGAATCGTCGGAGTGTAGCGGCGCGGCGGCCGGCAGCCTAGCCCGCGCTTACCCGTTGCGCCGCGCCGCGGCCCGCGCAGGCTGGCTCCCGCCCACGCCGCTCACGGCGCCCGCGGACCGCCACGATGCGCGCCCCGCCCGCGCGCCCATCGCCGCCAGCACCGTGCGCCGACCCGGCGTACAATGCGCGACGCGGCATGACGCCGCCCGAATCACGACGTTTCCCCACCATGTTCAATCCGAGTCGCGACGAAGTCCGTCGCTTTTTCACCGAGACCTGGCGCAAGCAGCGCGCCGGCGAGATCCTGACGCCGCTGGAAGCGATGGCAGCCGACTGGATCGTCGAGCACCCCGAATACCACGCCGACCTCGCGGACGCCGACGGCGCCACTGCGCGCGACTACACGCCAGAGGAAGGCCGCACGAACCCGTTCCTGCACCTGTCGATGCACCTCGCGATCAGCGAGCAGCTGTCGATCGACCAGCCGCCCGGCATCCGCGCCGCGCACGACAAGCTGGCCGCGAAGCTCGACTCGACGCACGAAGCGCAGCACGTGATCATGGAATGTCTCGGCGAGACGATCTGGGAAGCGCAGCGCACCGGCACGCCGCCCGATACGGACGCGTACCTGCAGCGCATCCTGCGCCGCGCGTCGCGCGACTGAGCGCCGCGGACAAAAAAATACCCCGCCATGGCGGGGTATTCCTGCTGCACGGACCGGCAAGGTCCGGCGCGCTTACTTCTTGAAGACGAGATCGGTCTCTTTCAGTGACTCGATGTAGGCAGCGATGTCCTTCATGTCGCTGACCGACAGGTTCTGGACCTGCGCCTGCATGATCGCGTTGTTGCGACCGAGCAGCGGATTCGTCAGCCCCATCTGGTACTGGCGCATCGACCACACGAGGTAGTCGGCGTGCTGGCCCGCGAGGCGCGGATACTCGGCGTTGATCGGCTTGTTCAATTGCGCGCCGTGGCAGGCCGCGCAGTTGTGCGACTCGACCAGTTCCTTGCCCTTCGCGGTGTCCGCTGCATGCGCGGTACCGATCGCGAGGCCGGCCACCAGTGCAACCGCCGCCGTCTTGAATGCGTTGTTCATGAATGCTCCTGTCCCGCCGGTCAGATCGGCGGCGCGCGCTTTACTTGTAGGGATTGTCCTTCGTGTCGGCCTTCTGGGCGGCGTAGTAGGCCGCCAGATCCGCGATGTCCTGGTCCGTCAGCGAACCGGCGATCGCGTTCATCGACGGGAAATGACGATCCTTCTTGCGGTACGCCTTCAGCGCGTTCTCGAGGTATTGCTGGTTCTGGCCGCCAAGGACGGGCACCCGGTAGACCTCCGGGTACGCCGCGCGGTAATCCTGGATGCCGTGGCAACCGATGCACATGGCGGCCTTGCCCGCCCCGTCCTTCGGGTTGCCGACCACACCGGCCGCCTGCGCGCTGCCCGCGAGCGCCACGAGCGCCGCGACAACGACGTGTTTGCCGACGAATTTGTTCATAGCTCTTGTAACCTAGCTTGAGGGGAAACTGGCGCCGAAGCGGCAACGGCCCGCGCCGTTTTGCTTATCGGATCGCCACGCAGGCCAAAAAAAACGGCCAGATTGTACCGCGTCGGCGGGGAACGCGTCCACCAGGCGCCCCGGCCCGCCCCGCCGCAGCTCCGCAACGATACGCGGCCCCGGCCCGACTGGACAGCCCTTCTGACTTATACTGGGTTTTTTTGCGATTAAGAAGAGCGCCACCATGCGTTTCGAAGGATCCTCGCACTACGTCGCCACCGACGACCTGAAACTCGCGGTCAACGCCGCGCTGACGCTGCAACGCCCGCTGCTGATCAAGGGCGAGCCCGGCACCGGCAAGACCATGCTCGCCGAGGAAGTGGCGGCCGCGCTCGACATGCCGCTGCTGCAGTGGCACATCAAGTCGACGACGAAGGCGCAGCAGGGCCTGTACGAATACGACGCGGTATCGCGGCTGCGCGACTCGCAGCTCGGCGACGAGCGCGTGAAGGACATCTCGAACTACATCGTGAAGGGCGTGCTGTGGCAGGCGTTCGACGCCGAGCGCCCGAGCGTGCTGCTGATCGACGAGATCGACAAGGCCGACATCGAATTCCCGAACGACCTGCTGCGCGAGCTCGACCGGATGGAATTCCACGTGTACGAGACGCGCGAAACCGTGCGCGCGAAGCACCGCCCGCTCGTGATCATCACGTCCAACAACGAGAAGGAGCTGCCCGACGCGTTCCTGCGGCGCTGCTTCTTCCACTACATCCAGTTTCCCGACGCGTCGACGATGCAGAAGATCGTCGCGGTCCACTTCCCGAACATCCGCGAGGAGCTGCTGCGCGCGGCGCTCGAAAGCTTCTTCGAATTGCGCACCGTATCGGGGCTGAAGAAGAAGCCGTCGACGTCCGAGCTGCTCGACTGGCTGAAGCTGCTGCTCGCCGAGAACATCCCGGCCGACGCGCTGCGCGGCGTCGACGCGAAGCAGATCGTGCCGCCGCTCGCGGGTGCGCTGCTGAAGAACGAGCAGGATCTGAGCCTGCTCGAGCGGCTCGTCTACATGAACCGGCACAACCGGTAACCCACCCGCGAAGGCCCGGCCATGCTGCTCAATTTCTTCTACGCGCTGCGCGCAGCCAAGCTGCCCGTCTCGGTGAAGGAATACCTGACGCTGCTCGAATCGCTGAAGGCCGGGCTGATCTCGCCGTCGATCGACGCGTTCTACTTCCTCGCGCGCATGACGCTCGTCAAGGACGAGCAGTACTTCGACAAGTTCGACCAGGCGTTCGGCGCGTATTTCCACGGCGTGTCCGCGTTGCCGTCCGAAGCGTTCGACCTCCCGCTCGACTGGCTCGAGAAGCGTCTCGAACGCGAGCTGTCGCCGGAGGAAAAGGCGCAGATCGAGGCGATGGGCGGGCTCGACAAGCTGATGGAGCGCCTGAAGGAACTGCTCGACGAGCAGAAGGAACGCCACGAAGGCGGCAACAAGTGGATCGGCACGGGCGGCACGTCGCCGTTCGGGCACGGCGGCTACAACCCCGAGGGCATGCGCATCGGCGGCCCGTCGAACGGCAACCGCACGGCGGTCAAGGTGTGGGAGGCGCGCGCGTACCGCGACTACGACGATTCGGTCGAGATCGGCACGCGCAACATCAAGGTCGCGCTGCGGCGCCTGCGCCGCTTCGCGCGCGAAGGCGCGGCCGAGGAGCTCGACCTGCCCGGCACGATCCGCAGCACGGCCGCGAATGCCGGCTGGCTCGACCTGCGGATGGTGCCCGAGCGTCACAATAACGTGAAGGTGCTGATGCTGCTCGACGTCGGCGGCTCGATGGACGACCACATCAAGCGCACCGAGGAGCTGTTCTCCGCCGCGAAGGCCGAGTTCAAGCACCTGGAGTTCTACTACTTCCACAACTGCGTGTACGACCACCTGTGGAAGAACAACCGCCGCCGTCATGCGGAGCGCACCGCGACGTGGGACGTGCTGCACAAGTTCACGCCCGACTACAAGCTGATCTTCGTCGGCGACGCGACGATGAGCCCGTACGAAGTGCTGCAGCCCGGCGGCTCGGTCGAATACAACAACCCGGAAGCCGGCGCCATATGGCTGCGCCGCCTCGCCGACCAGTTCCCCCACCATGCATGGCTGAACCCCGAGCCCGAGCGGCTATGGGAATACCGGCAATCGGTCGCGGTGATCCGCGACCTGCTCGGCCAGCGCATGTATCCGCTCACGCTCGCGGGCCTCGAAACCGCGATGCGCGCGCTCAGCAAGTAACGAACCCAACCTGCAGACACGAAGGCCGCGTCCGAGCGGCCCTCCCCGGAGATAGCATGAATCCTTCGCCCACCGCGAGCGCAGCCCGCGCCGGCGGCCGCCGCTTTTTCACCGATACGTCCGTCTCCGCGCTCGTCGCCGGCTTCGTCGCGATGATGACGGGCTACACGAGCTCGCTCGTGCTGATGTTCCAGGCCGGTCGCGCCGCGCACCTGAGCGACGCGCAGATCTCGTCGTGGATCTGGGCGCTGTCGATCGGCATGGCGCTGACGACGATCGGGCTGTCGCTGCGCTTTCGCGCGCCCGTCGTGGTCGCATGGTCGACGCCCGGCGCCGCGCTGCTGATCGCGTCGCTGCCCGGCGTGCCGTATCCCGAGGCGATCGGCGCGTTCGTCGTGTGCGCGCTGCTGCTGACCGCGATCGGCGTGAGCGGGCTGTTCGACACGCTGATGCGGCGCATTCCGGCCGGGATCGCGGCCGCCTTGCTCGCGGGCATCCTGTTCGAGATCGGCATCGAGATCTTCCGCGCCGCGCAGTTCCAGACCGCGCTCGTGCTCGCGATGTTCTTCACGTACCTGATCGTCAAGCGGCTCGCGCCGCGCTACGCGATCGTCACGACGCTGATCGTCGGCACCGCGGTGGCCGGCGGCCTCGGCCTGCTCGACTTCAGCCGCTTCCACATCGCGCTCGCGCAGCCCGTGTTCACGATGCCCGCGTTCTCGCTCGCTTCGATCGTCAGCATCGGCATTCCGCTGTTCGTCGTCGCGATGGCGTCGCAGAACGTGCCCGGCATCGCGGTGCTGCGCGCGGACGGCTACGCGACACCTTCGTCGCCGCTGATCGCGACCACCGGCCTCGCATCGCTGCTGCTCGCGCCGTTCGGCTCGCACGGCGTGAACCTCGCGGCGATCACCGCGGCGATCTGCACCGGCCCCGAAGCGCACGAGGAGCACGCGAAGCGCTACACGGCCGCCGTGTGGTGCGGCACGTTCTACCTGATCGCCGGGATCTTCGGCGCGACGATCGCCGCGCTGTTCGCGGCGCTGCCGAAAGCGCTCGTCGTGTCGGTCGCCGCGCTCGCGCTGTTCGGCTCGATCATGAGCGGGCTCGCGAACGCGATGCAGGACGTGAAGCAGCGCGAGGCCGCGCTCGTCACGTTCATGGTCACCGCGTCGGGACTCACGCTGCTGTCGATCGGCTCGGCGTTCTGGGGGCTCGTCGCGGGAATCGTCACGCAGGTGATCCTGAACGCACGGCGCCCCGCGTAGCGCCCCACGGCGGGGGCCCGCCCTGCAAACGGCACGCCAAAACGTGCGCGACACGAATCGGGCCTAAAATGATGAATCGGAGGCGGCGCCCGGCGCCGCTTCGCTTCGCTGCCGCGCTCGCGCGGCCCGTGAGAACCCCGGCGCCCCGCGCCCTCCTCCCGAATCGCCATGACTACCGCACTCGACCAGCTGAAGCAGTACACGACCGTCGTCGCCGACACGGGCGATTTCCAGCAGCTTGCGCAATACAAGCCGCAGGACGCGACCACGAACCCGTCGCTGATCCTGAAGGCCGTCCAGAAGGACGCGTACAAGCCGATCCTCGAGAAAACCGTCCGCGATCACCGCGACGAATCCGCCGATTTCATCATCGACCGCCTGCTGATCGCATTCGGCACCGAGATCCTGAAGCTGATTCCGGGCCGCGTGTCGACCGAGGTCGACGCGCGCCTGTCGTTCGACACGCCGCGCTCGATCGACAAGGGTCGCGAACTCATCAAGCTGTATGAAGACGCCGGCATCGGCCGCGAGCGCATCCTGATCAAGCTCGCGTCGACGTGGGAAGGCATTCGCGCGGCCGAAGTGCTGCAGAAGGAAGGGATCAAGTGCAACATGACCCTGCTTTTCTCGCTGGTGCAGGCCGCCGCGAGCGCGGAAGCCGGCGCGCAGCTGATCTCGCCGTTCGTCGGCCGTATCTATGACTGGTACAAGAAGCAGGCCGGCGCCGACTGGGACGAAGCGAAGAACGGCGGCGCGAACGATCCGGGCGTGCAGTCGGTGCGCCGCATCTACACGTACTACAAGACGTTCGGCTACAAGACCGAAGTGATGGGCGCGAGCTTCCGCACGACGAGCCAGATCACCGAGCTCGCGGGCTGCGACCTGCTGACGATCAGCCCCGACTTGCTGCAGAAGCTGCAGGACAGCAACGACACGGTCGAGCGCAAGCTGTCGCCGGACGCGCTGCTCGACAAGCCGACCGAGCGCGTCGCGATCGACGAGGCCTCGTTCCGCTTCCAGCTGAACGACGAAGCGATGGCGACGGAAAAGCTGTCCGAAGGCATCCGCGTATTCGCCGCCGACGCGGTGAAGCTCGAAAAGCTGATCGACTCGCTGCGCTGATCCGCACAGCGCGTGGTTGCTGTCAGTTGAACTGTCAGCAACGCTGACAACAGCCGTCAGCACGTGCCGCGAACGGCCGCGAACCTCGTGTTCGCGGCCGTTTTTATTTTTCATTCCATCGTCAAGCGCGCGCACTACAATCCACGTCACGAGTGCGCCGGCCGCATCCCGACGCGCTCTTCCCGGTCAATCTTCGAAGTACCCGGGCCGGCCCCGACACGCCAGCCCGGTCAACAGGAGACAACGATGCAAGTCCAACCGTACCTGACGTTCTACGGCCGCGCGGAAGAAGCCCTTCAGTTCTACGAAAAGGCGCTCGGCGCGAAGACGATGTTCAAGATGCATTTCAAGGATGCGCCGCCCAATCCCGATTACCCGATGACGCCGGAAATGGCCGACAAGGTCATGCATGCGAGCTTCACGATCGGCGACTCGATGATCATGTGCTCGGACGGCGACTGCAGCCAACCGGGCGGCGGCATGCACGCCGGCTATTCGCTGTCGCTGAACCCGGCGACGGTCGAGGAGGGCCAGAAGCTGTTCAATGCGCTCGCCGACGGCGGCGAAGTGACGATGCCGTTCGGCAAGACGTTCTGGGCGCTCGGCTTCGGGATGGCGAAGGATCGTTTCGGCGTGCACTGGATGGTCAACGTCGAGGATCTGTCGCAGCGCGAGGATCTCGCGAAACGCGCGCAGGGCTGACGCCAGCGAAAACGCCCGCCACTTCGCAGTGACGGGCGTCGCTATTGCGGCGCGATGCGCGGCGCGCGGCCGCGCCGCCCGTATCAGCTCTCGACGACGTCGAGATAATCCTCCGGCCGCGTGCGATCCTCAGCATGCGCCATGCCCATCACGCGCACCAGCACGCTCACCGCCACCGACACCACCAGGTTCACGATCAGCGACCACACGGCCGCGTAGCCGGGAATCGCGAGACCGAACAGGTGGATCGTGAAGATCGATCCGGCCAGCTTCAGCGAGATCGCCATCCACGTGCCGCACACGATGCCTGCCGCCCAGCCGGCCAGCAGGCCGCGATGGTCGAGCACGCGCGTGTACAGGCCGAGCACGATCGCCGGCAGCGTCTGGATGATCCAGATCCCGCCGAGCAACTGCAGCTGGATCGCATACGTCAGCGGCAAGCCGAGGATGAACGCGACCGCGCCGACCTTCACGATCAGCGACACGAGCTTCGCGACGTGCGTCTCCTGCTGATGCGTCATGTTGCGGTTCACGAACTCGCGGTGGATGTTGCGCGTGTACAGGTTCGCGGCCGCGATCGACATGATCGCCGCCGGCACCAGCGCGCCGATGCCGATCGCCGCGAACGCGACGCCGACGAACCACGACGGGAAATACTCGAGGAACAGCGCGGGCACCGCGAAGTTCGGGCCGAACGCCTTGAAGTACGGCGCGTACTGCGGCATGTCCTTCACGCCCGCCGCGAGCGCCATGTAGCCGAGCAGCGCGAGCAGGCCGAGCACGAACGAGTACGCGGGCAGCATCGCCATGTTGCGGCGGATCGAGTTGCCCGACGACGACGACAGGATCGCCGTGACCGAGTGCGGATACAGGAATAGCGCGAGCGCGGAACCGATCGCGAGTGTCGCGTACGCGCTGTAGCCGTTCAGGCTCATCGCATCAGGCGCCTTCAGCAGCAGCTTGGCCGGCGGCACCGACGCGAAGATGTGCCCGAAGCCGCCGAGCTTCGCGGGAATCACGATGACTGCTGCCGCGATCGTGATGTAGATCAGGACGTCCTTCACGATCGCGATCATCGCGGGCGCGCGCAGCCCCGACGTGTACGTGTACGCGGCGAGGATCGCGAACGCGATGATGAGCGGCAGGTCGCCGACGAAGCCGGTCGTGTCGAAACCGAGCGCACCGATCACGACTTCGATGCCGACGAGCTGCAGCGCGATGTACGGCATCGTCGCGAGAATGCCCGTCACCGCGATCGCGAGCGCGAGCATCCGGCTGCCGTAGCGTGCGTTCACGAAGTCGGCGGCCGTCACGTAGCCGTGGCGCTTCGCGATGCTCCACAGCTTCGGGAACACGACGAATGCGAACGGATAGATCAGGATCGTATAGGGCAGCGCGAAGAAGCCCATCGCACCGGCGCCGAACACCAGCGCGGGCACCGCGACGAACGTATAGGCCGTGTAGAGGTCGCCGCCGAGCAGGAACCACGTGACGATCGTGCCGAAGCGGCGTCCGCCGAGGCCCCATTCGTCGAGATGGGCGAGATCGCCGCGCCGCCAGTTCGCGGCGAGGAAACCGATGATCGTGACGCCGATGAACAGCAGCACGAAGACGAAGGTTGCGCCGAGGTTCATCGCGCACCTCCCTGCGGGCCGCTCGCCTTCCACGCGTTCTTGGTCTTGAAATAGACGAACGCGGTAATCACCGCGCTAATGAAGACCCACAGCAGCTGGTACCAGTAGAAAAACGGAAAGCCGAACCATTGCGGTTCGATCTTGCTGTACGACGGTACCCAGACCATCGCGATCAGCGGCAGCACCAGCAGCCAGAGCCAGCGCTTGGCGGCCCGATTGGCGTCGGCATCGTGAGCCATGACGTCTCCTCTTCTTTCCCGGTTATCGATCTTGTTGAGCGGGTACGGCGCCGGGAGGAGCGGCGAAACGGGTAGGCTGCGGCTCCCCTGGCTTCGCGCCAGTATAGGAGCCGCGAGCACGCGGTCAAGCGGGGGCGAACCCGAGGTGATCCGCCCCCAGTCGCGCGGTTGCACCGGCATGCGGCCGGTGCATGAGCGTCAGATCGCGAACGACGATTCGCGTGCGCCGGTCGTTTCTTTCAAAGCTTTCACCCACTTGCGCGCGGGCAGCTTCAGCGTGTCCTCGATCAGCTTCGCGCGTGCTTCCAGCTGCGCGAACGACACGTCGAGCACGGGGCCCGAGAACGCGATCGCGATCCGGTTGCCGTCGTGCACTTCCGGCAGCGCGATCACGCGATGGTCGAACGCCGCGTTCAGGTGCTTCATGTTGCGCACGAAGCTCGGATGGTCGCCGAACAGGTTGATCGTCGCGATGCCCGCGTCGGCGAGGCAGCCGCGCACCGCGCGGTAGAACGCGACGCTGTCGAGCACCGGGCCGCGCGCGGTCGCGTCGTACAGGTCGATCTGCAGCGCGCCCGTCGTGCCGCGATTGGCCGGATCATTGACGAAATCCCATGCGTCGGCTTCGTGCACGACGAGGCGTTCGTCGTCGGGCGGCAGCGCGAACATCGTGCGCGCCGCGACGATCACGGCCGGGTTCAGTTCGACGGCCTCGACCTTCGCGTGCGACAGGAAGCGGTGCGAGAACTTGGTCAGCGCGCCGGTGCCGAGCCCGAGCTGGACGATCCGTTCCGGCGTTTCGAGGAACAGCAGCCACGCCATCATCTGCTGCGCGTATTCGAGCTCGATGTGCAGCGGCTTCGAGATCCGCATCGCACCCTGCACCCATTCGGTGCCGAAGTGCAGGAAGCGCACGCCGCGCTCTTCCGAGAACGTGACGGGCGCGAAGCGCGGCTTGCGCGGCGCTTCGAGCACAGGCACGTCGTCGTGTTCGTCGATTTCCGGGCGGCGCTTCATGCGCGGCGGCTGGAGCTTGTCGGAGCCGTTGTAGGCGGACGCCTTGCGTTGCTTGAACGCGCGTGCCTCGGCGGACGCGCGCTTGATGAGTCGGGACATGATTGAATCTCGCTGGGTAATGCTGGGTGATGCCGGATGAGCGGACGAGAGGATAGCATTGGTGGGGGGTGGCGGCCTTCTGGCCTGCCCTGCCCCCTGCGCCTGCCGTTTCGATGCAATGGCCGTCGTATCGCTACGCAAGCAGCACGTCGGACGATGGTGCGAAGCGTGCACGTCGTCGCGAGTCCGATTGCTTCGTGCGGCGATCGTTGCGAACACGCCTGTGCCTCCCCGAAATACGCCGTAATCGTTGCGCGCCTGCGCCGGTGCCAAGCAACCCCGATGTCACTCGCCACGTCGCACCGGACACGCTAAGCTCCGGCTGCGGCTACTCGCCGCAGCGCGCAAATTCTTACGGAATGCAAACAAAAACGAGAGAGCCCATGACGCAAAACGAACGCCTGGCTCGTGCCCGCCACGCCGCCGCACTGACCGGAACCCTGCTGCTCGCCGCATGCGGGGGCGGCGGTAGCGACAACGGCAGCGCGTCGAGCACACCCGCCAGCAACCTGAGCCCCGCGCAGCAGAATTACGAAAGCTTCGCGTTGGCCGCCAACGGCGGGCTGCACTACCTGCACGGACAGCTTTCCATTTCCACGTCGGGCACCGGAACCGCAAGCGTCGGTCCGGGCAGCAATTTCTATTCGGAAGATCAAAGTCTCGCGCAAAGCCCGGCCAACGGTCCGCAGATGGTGACGAAGGGCCTGTCGTCGGTCTCTTCGTCGCTGCCGGCGCCGACGCTTGCCAGCCAACGCTACCTCGTCAACGGCGCGGTCGTCACGAGCACGCAGGAACAGGTCAGCTACAGTGGCGCGAACGTGCAGATCACGGATCTCGCTGCCGACGGCCATACACCTGCGATGACGCTCCTGGGCACCAACTACACGGTCGTGCCGCTCTCCGGTGCGATCGCGAGCTCCCCATCCGAGTTGTTCACCGACAGTGCGCTCGGCATCATCACCAACACCATCAACGGCGCGTCGCTGTACAACAAGCAGGCGAGCTGGCAATCGGGCGCCGCCTACATGAAGGTCACGCGACAGACAGTGGGGGATACGGTGGTCACCGGCGACTGCGTGGCGCCACAGACAACCGGCCCGAACGTGACACCGTGCAGCACGTCGGTCTCGACGCTGGAAGCGTTCTTTCCATACACGAGCAGTACGGACAACAAGACGTACAACCTGAGCGACGGACAGATCGTCACGCTCGCGGGCGTACGCGCATGGGTGGCCAACACCACGCTCGGTACGCCGACGACCGAATATCGGGTCTTCTATCAGAACAACGGACAGATCGACGCCGGAGCCGTGATTCGCGACGGCACGACGCTCGCAATCGAGTCGGGCAGCGGTACGACATCACAGGATTTCTACATCCTGCTGAACGGCGCCGCCGTCCAGTCGGTAAAGGCAGCGATCACGTTCTGACGAACTGCCGCGTCCGTGTGCATGTGCAACGATGAGAACGGCGGCAGAGGATCGCCGCCGGTCGCATGCAGTGATGCGATGCGACCGGGAATGGTCGCACAATACGGTTCAGTACCGTCCGGCTCGCCCGGGCGTCCCTCAATCGTTCGCCATCGGGATGGGCGGCGGCGGCCATGAATGCCCTTGCGACCGCCAATGCGCAGCCGGCTGGCGTTTCGGAGATTCCATGACGCCACCCGACAAGAAAATCTGGTTTCCGGCGAAGCGCTACGGATGGGGATGGGGTTTGCCGGTCGCTTGGCAGGGCTGGGTCGTGTTGCTGCTGTTCGCGATCGGGATCGGCGTCACCGCATGGCTTCTGCCACCGAAACGATCGCCGCTTGCGTACGGCGCTTGCATCGTGGTGTTGGTCGCGCTGCTGACTGCCGTGTGCTGGCTCAAGGGCGAGAAGCCCCGGTGGAGATGGGGCAAGGAGGACTGATCATCGGGCGCGCAGCGGAAACGTCTACGCTGATCCTCATCAAGGCGCGCAAATGCATGCTGCGCTCGATCACGCCCTGCCAACGACTTCACAGCGCTGGCCGTGAGTGCGGCCGTCAGCGCTTGGGCGCTCAGGAAGTAATGTGACGCCACTGCTCCAGTTTCTGCTCGAACGACAGCATCGCATTCGCCGGGCTCGACGAAGGCAGCACCAGCGTTTCATACCCGGCCTGCCCGATCACGTCGGCAAAGCGCCCCGCCGTCTTCCCGTTGAAACACACCTTCTTCAGCAACGGCGCATGCTCGCGCAACGACGCAAAGTCGTTCGGCTTCGCATTCCGGATCGCAGAATCGAGACTGCCTTGCCGATGGCATGCATCGAGGACATCCCAGATGCCGATGCCGTGCGAAAGCACGCGTTCGAGCCGCGCGTCGTACGCAAGTTCGTGCAGCCCGGGCTCGCCGAGCACCGCACCGAGCAACCGCCAGAACTGATTGCGCGGATGCGCATAGTACTGCGCGGCATCGAGCGACGCCTCGCCCGGAAAGCTGCCGAGAATCATCGTGTGCGTATTCGGCCCGACGACCGGCGCAAAACCTTGCAGCATCACACGGCCCCGCGCGGCCCGTCGCCATGCGCATCGAGATGGCGCCACAGCGCGGGCAGCATGCACTCGGTGACCATCAACGGCTTGCCGTGCCGCTGGAACACCGAGCGCCGCGCGACGAACGCGTGTGGCGCCCGCGCACCCTGCAACGCATGGCTCGCGAGCGCATACAGCGGATGACCGGCGATCACGCGCCGGCTGACGAGCGCGGAGCGCTCGACCTGCGGATCGCTGTACAGCAACTCCGCGAGCGGCCGCGTGCGCAACCGCCGCATCGCCTGCCATACACCCTTGCTGGCCGCGAGCGGCGCGATGCTGTGCGCGGCGACGTACGGCGTGCCGTCGACCGACAGGATTACCTCGCGCACCCACATCGGCGCACGCGGCGCACTGTCGAGCGCGTCAGGCTCGTCGAACCACGGACAGTCGACGGCCTCGCGCGTCACGCGCACGCTCACGCTGCCGAGCCGCGCGAGATGCGCGGTCAGCGAACCGCCGCGCGTCAGCCAGTCTCGCTGGTCGAGCGTGCAGCCGGGCCGGGGCGTTGCGCGCCAGCCCGCCTGTGCGCCGTCGAATCGAATCCGCTTGCTCACGCAGTGCGCGACAGCAGCAGCGCGTTGGTTCGCTTCACGAAGCTCGCCGGATCGTCGAGCATCCCGCCTTCGGCCAGCAATGCCTGGTCGAACAGCAGATGGCACCAGTCACCGAAATTGGCGCTCTCGGCGTTCAGCTGCTTCACGAGCGCGTGCTCCGGGTTGATCTCGAGGATCGGCTGCATCGCCGGCGCGTTCTGACCGGCCGCCTTCAGCATCCGCTGCAGGTAGCCGCTCATATCGTTGTCGTCCGCGACGAGGCACGACGGCGAATCGGTCAGGCGGAACGTGACGCGCACTTCCTTCACCTTGTCGCCGAGCGCTTCCTTCATCTTCTCGACGACCGGCTTGATCGCCTCGCCCGCCTGCTCCTGCGCCTTCTTTTCCTCGTCGTTCAGCTCGCCGAGGTCGAGATCGCCGCGGGCGACGCTCGCGAGCGGCTTGCCGTCGAATTCGTGCAGGAACGACAGCATCCATTCGTCGACGCGATCGGTCAGCAGCAGCACCTCGACGCCCTTCTTGCGGAACACTTCCAGATGCGGGCTGTTCTTCGCGGCCTGCCACGTATCGGCGGTCACGTAGTAGATCTTGCTCTGCTCCGGCTTCATGCGCGACACGTAGTCGGCGAGCGACACGTCCTGCGCGTCGGTGTCGCCGTGCGTCGAGGCGAAGCGCAGCAGCTTCGCGATGCGCTCGCGGTTCGCGTGATCCTCGCCGAGGCCTTCCTTCAGCACCTGGCCGAACGCGCTCCAGAACGTCTTGTACTTCTCCTTGCCGGCATCCTCTTCCGCGTTCGCGAGTTCCTCGAGCATCGACAGCGCGCGCTTCGTCACGCCTTCGCGGATCGCCTTCACGTCGCGGCTTTCCTGCAGGATCTCACGCGACACGTTCAGCGGCAGGTCGGCCGAATCGACGACGCCCTTCACGAAGCGCAGGTATTGCGGCAGCAGCTGCTCGGCGTCGTCCATGATGAACACGCGCTTCACGTACAGCTTCAGGCCGCCGCGATAGTCGCGGTTCCACAGATCGAACGGCGCGTGCGCCGGCACGAACAGCAGCTGCGTGTATTCGCTGCGGCCCTCGACGCGGTTGTGCGTCCACGTGAGCGGATCCTGGTGGTCGTGCGCGACGTGCTGGTAGAACTGCGTGTACTGCTCGTCGGTGATGTCGCTCTTCGAACGCGTCCACAGCGCGCTCGCCTGGTTGACGGTCTCGTCCTCGTCCTTCAGGACCATCTCGCCCTTTTCCTGATCCCACTCTTCCTTCTGCATCAGGATCGGCAACGCGATGTGATCGGAATACTTCTGGATGATCGACTTCAGGCGGTGCGACGACAGCAGTTCATCCTCGCCTTCGCGCAGGTGCAGCGTGATCGTCGTGCCGCGCTGCGCGCGCTCGATCGCGTCGATCGTGAAATCGCCCTCACCCGCGCTTTCCCAGCGCACGGCTTCGTTCGCCGGCAGGCCGGCGCGGCGCGTCTCGACGGTGATCTTGTCCGCGACGATGAAGCCCGAGTAGAAGCCGACGCCAAACTGGCCGATCAGTGCAGCGTCCTTCTGCTGGTCGCCGGACAGCTTCGTGAAGAATTCCTTGGTGCCCGAGCGCGCGATCGTGCCGAGGTTCGCGATCGCCTCGTCGCGGCTCATGCCGATCCCGTTGTCGTCGATCGTGATCGTGCGTGCGGCCTTGTCGAAGCCGATGCGGATGCGCAGGTTCGGATCGTTCTCGTACAGCGCGTTGTCCGCGAGTCCTTCGAAACGCAGCTTGTCGGCCGCGTCGGACGCGTTCGACACCAGTTCGCGCAGGAAAATTTCCTTGTTGCTGTAGAGCGAATGAATCATCAGGTGGAGGAGTTGCTTGACCTCTGCCTGAAAGCTCATCGTTTCGTGTGCCATGGATGCTGTTTCCTCTTACTTGAACTTGAATGGTGTGGCGCGGGCGCCCGGCGCGCGATGCCGGAGGGCCCGTCAAGGACGACCGCCTGGCGCAAGCGGTTTGCGCGGGTATCTGGGGCCGGGCTGCCGGATTTCAAGGGGCGGCGTGCAGCCCCATCACGACGCGCGCCGCGCCGCCGACTCGATATAGCGCGCGAGAAAGCCCGGCAGCGCCGGATCGCCGCAGTTCGCGACGTTGAAGCGGGTCCACGTCGACGACGACTGCTGCGGCGAGAACAGGCTGCCCGGCGTCAGCAAGAATCCTTCCTCGTGCGCGGCGGCCGCGAGCGCGTCCGAATCGACGCCCGTGTCGGCCCACAGGAACATCCCGGCTGCCGGCATCGTGAACAGCCGCAGCCCGGTGCGCTCGAGCATCCGCGCGGTCTTGTCGCGCACGCCGTCGAGTCGCGCGCGCAAGCGCTCGACGTGGCGCCGGTAATGCCCTTCGGTCAGGATCTTGTAGAGCACGCGCTCGTTGAGCTCCGGCGTCGTCATCCCGACCAGCATCTTCTGGTCGGTGATCGCCTTCGCGATCTCCGGCGCGCAGGCGACATAGCCGACCCGCAAATTCGCCGCGAGCGTCTTCGAATAGCTGCCGAGGTAGATCACGCGCTTCAACTGGTCGAGGCTCGCGAGCCGCGTCGCCGGGTAGCTCGGCGGGCACAGGTCGCCGTACACGTCGTCCTCGACGACGAGAAAGTCGTACGCCTCCGCGAGCTTCAGGATCCGGAACGCCTGCGCGGCCGACAGCGACGTGCCGGTCGGGTTCTGCAGCACCGAATTGATCACGAGCATCTTCGGCCGCCACATCTGCACGAGCGTTTCCAGCGCGTCGAGATCGGGGCCGTCGGGCGTATACGGCATGCCGACGAGCTGCGCGCCCTGCGACGCGAAGCGGCCGAACATCTGGAACCATGCGGGATCGCCGACGATCACCGCGTCGCCCGGCTGCACGTAGATGCGCGAGATCAGGTCGATCGCCTGCGTGATGCCCGACACCATCACGAGTTGCTCGGGCTTCGCGCCGATCTCGACTTCCGCGAGCCGCGTCTGCAGTTGCTGGCGCAGCGGCAGAAAGCCCTGCGGCGTACCGAAGCCGAGCATCTGAGCTCCGGACTGGCGCCCGAGCGCGCGCAGCGAGCCGGTGATCAGCTCGCCGTCGAGCCAGCGGCCCGGCAGGTAGCCGAGACCCGGCCCCTTTTCCGGGCTGGCGGTGTGCAGCATGTTGCGCAGCAGCCAGACGACGTCGATCGTGTTGTGCACGGGCGCGGCCTCCGCCACGCGCGCCACGTTGTCGACCGGCTGCGGACCGACGGCCGTGCGCTCGCGCACGTAGAAACCGGAGCCGCGCCGCGAATCGAGATACCCCTGCGCGACGAGCCGCTCGTATGCCTCGACGACCGTGAAACGCGACACGCTCTTGTCGAGCGCGAGCTTGCGGATCGACGGCATGCGCATGCCGGGCCGGAACACGCGCTCGTCGATGCGGCGCCGCGCCCACTGGACAAGCTGGTCGACGAGCGTGAGGGTGGCCGTATCGTGCGGCGCGGGAATCTGGGCGAGAGGGACGGTGGACACGGGCGGGCAACTCCAACTGTACCGAAGGCTATCGCGCCGATTGTACCGTTACTGTGCCGGTGCCGACGATTACAGTTGACCTCGATGGCGACGTGCGGCCGCCGTTTCGGCCCGGCCGCACGCGGGGCCGCACCGCCCGGCGTGCAACGCGGCCCGGGCACCGGCCGGTCGCGCTACCGTCCGCCCACCATGACACTTTCGCTTCCCGACCGACGTTCATGCCAGCCCGCTACCTGACCCTCGACCATCTCGTGATCGTCGCGCGCACGCTCGACGACGGCGTGCGCCATGTCGCCGACGCGCTCGGCATCGAACCGGCCGGCGGCGGCCGCCATCCGCTGATGCGCACCCATAACGCGCTGTTCGGCGCGTGGGGCGGGCTGTACCTCGAAGTGATCGCGATCGATCCCGACGCCCCCGCCCCCGGCGACGACGCCACGCCGCCGCGCGCGCGGCTGTTCGGCCTCGACGATCCGGCGATGCACGCGCGGCTCGCGCACGGCCCGTTCCTCGCGCACTGGGTCGCGCGCGTCGACCGCCCGCGCCAGCTCGCGCTGTGGCAGAGCCAGTACCCGACGCGCATCGCGCCGGTCGTCGCGATGCGGCGCGGCGACCTGAGCTGGGGCCTCACGGTGCCCGACGACGGCGCGTTCCCCGCGTGGCAAGGCGCCGGCGACGGCCTCGTGCCGTCGCTGATCCAGTGGGACAGCCCGCGTCATCCGGCCGAGTCGCTGCCGGACAACGGCGTCGCGCTGAAGTCGCTCAAGGGCGTCCACCCGCGTGCGGACGCGATCCGCGAGCAGCTCGACTGGCTCGGCGCCAGCCATCTGCTCGACGTCGAAACCGGTGACGGACCGCCCGCGCTCGTCGCGGAATTCGACACGCCGCAAGGCGCCCGCACGCTGCGCTGACCGCCCGGCCGCCCCTTCGATCATACGAACCCAGCAATACGGAGACACCCAGTACATGAATTCGCGCGAAACCCGGGGCATGCTGCTCGGCCTCATCGGCGTGATGATCTTCAGCCTGACGCTGCCGATGACGCGTATCGTCGTCTCCGAACTCAATCCGCTGCTCAACGGGCTCGGCCGCGCGCTCGCCGCATCGGTGCCGGCCGGCCTGCTGCTGTGGTGGCGCCGCGAACGGCTGCCGACGCGCGCGCAGCTGAAAAGCCTCGCCGTCGTATCGGCCGGCGTGATCATCGCGTATCCGGTGTTCTCCGCGTGGGCGATGAAAACCGTGCCCGCGTCGCACGGCGCGGTCGTCAACGGCCTGCAGCCGCTGTTCGTCGCGCTGTACGCGGCGTGGCTGTCGCACGAGCGCCCGTCGAAGGCGTTCTGGGCCAGCGCGCTGGCGGGCAGCGCGCTCGTGATCGCGTTCGCGCTGCGCGACGGCGGCGGCACCGTGCAGGCGGGCGACGCGCTGATGCTCGTCGCGGTCGGCATCGGCGCGCTCGGCTATGCGGAAGGCGCGCGCCTCGCGCGCCAGATCGGCGGCTGGCAGGTGATCTGCTGGGCGCTCGTCGTGTCCGCGCCGTTCCTCGTGCTGCCGGTCGGCTGGCTCGCATGGACGCAGCACGTCGCGCATCCCGCCCCGCTCGCGCTGCGCACGTGGCTCGCCTTCGGCTACGTGACCCTTTTTTCGCAATTCATCGGCTTTTTCGCGTGGTACGCGGGGCTCGCGATGGGCGGCATCGCGCGCGTCGGCCAGGTGCAGCTGCTGCAGATCTTCTTCACGATCGCCTTCTCCGCGCTGCTGTTCGGAGAAACGGTGACGCCGTCCACCTGGCTGTTCGCGGCCGCCGTGATCGCGACCGTAATGCTCGGCCGGCGCTCGGCCGTGGCCACGGCCCCGCGTCCTGCTCGCGCCGGTTGATGAGGTGCGCCATAATGTTCGTTTTGCCAGAACGGTTTTGCCCACCCGGCCGCGACGGCCCGATCGCGCTCCCGCATGCCTACCCGGCCGCGTCGACGCAATCTGCCTGATCGACCTTTCTTGACTGACCCCGATATCCGAACGAGGAGACTATGAATCCGACCGACCTGCATCCGCCGCACTGGCAGCTTTCCGAACGCGCCCGCAAGCTGACGAGCTCTGCGATCCGCGAGATCCTGAAGGTCACGGAACGCCCCGAGGTCATCTCGTTCGCAGGCGGCCTGCCGGCTCCGGCGACGTTCCCGGCCGAACGCATGCGCGCCGCGGCCGACCGCGTGCTGCGCGATGCGCCCGCCGCCGCACTCCAGTACAGCGCGACCGAAGGCTACCTGCCGCTGCGCGAATGGATCGCCGAGCGCTACAGCGTGCGCGTGTCGCAGGTGCTGATCACGACCGGCTCGCAGCAGGCGCTCGACCTGCTCGGCAAGGCGCTGATCGATCCGAACAGCCCGATCCTCGTCGAAACCCCGACCTACCTCGGCGCGCTGCAATCGTTCTCGCTGTACGAGCCGCGCTACGTGCAGGTGCCGACCGACGAGCAGGGCCTCTTGCCCGAAGGCCTCACGCCCGAGCTGACGCAAGGCGCGCGCCTCCTGTACGCGCAGCCGAACTTCCAGAACCCGACCGGCCGCCGCCTGCCCGTCGAGCGCCGCCGCGCGCTCGCCGCGTTCGCGCAGTCGAGCCCGTTCCCGGTGCTGGAAGACGACCCGTACGGCGCGCTGAACTACCAGGGCGAGCCGCTGCCGACGATGCTGTCGATGGCGCCGGACCACATCGTGCACCTCGGCACGTTCTCGAAGGTGCTCGCGCCGGGCCTGCGGATCGGCTACATCATTGCCCCCGAAGAACTCCACTTCAAGCTCGTGCAGGCCAAGCAAGCCACCGACCTGCACACGCCGACGCTCACGCAGCGCATCGCGCATGAAGTGATCAAGGATGGCTTCCTCGACGAGCACATCCCGACGATCCGCCAGCTGTACGGCGCGCAATGCGAAGCGATGCTCGCGTCGCTCGCACGCCACATGCCGGAAGGCGTCACGTGGAACCGTCCGGAAGGCGGGATGTTCATCTGGGTGAACCTGCCCGCGCAGATCGACAGCATGAAGCTGCTCGCCGCGGCCGTGGACAACCACGTCGCCTTCGTGCCGGGTGCACCGTTCTTCGCGGACGACGCGCAACAGAACACGCTGCGCCTGTCGTTCGTGACGGTGCCGCCCGAAAAGATCGAGGAAGGCGTCGCGCGTCTCGGCAAGCTGCTGCGCGAGCGTCTCTGATCCCCGCTTTTTCCTGTCACGACTCTCTACGAGGAATCGAACGCATGGCTAACGTCTACGACAAACTGAAGTCGCTCGGCATCGAGCTCCCGACCGCTGGCGCACCGGCCGCCGCCTACGTGATGAGCGCGCAAAGCGGCAACACGGTCTACCTGTCGGGCCACATCGCGAAAAAGGACGGCAAGGTCTGGGCCGGCAAGCTCGGCGCGGATCTGCAGACGGAAGACGGCAAGGCGGCCGCACGCTCGATCGCGATCGACCTGCTCGCGACGCTGCACACGCACACCGGCGACCTGAACAAGGTCACGCGCATCGTGAAGCTGATGAGCCTCGTCAACTCGACGCTCGACTTCACCGAACAGCACGTCGTCACGAACGGTGCGTCGGAACTGATCGCGGAAGTGTTCGGCGACGCGGGCAAGCACGCGCGTTCGGCGTTCGGCGTCGCGCAGATTCCGCTCGGCGCATGCGTCGAGATCGAGCTGATCGCCGAAGTCGCGTAACTCACGTCACGCAATCGTCACGATGACTAGCCACGGCGTCCGTTTCAAGCAGGTCGACGTCTTCACGTCGGTACCGTTCAAGGGCAACCCGCTCGCGGTCGTGTTCGACGCCGATTCGCTCGGCGACGACGACATGCTCGCGATCGCCCGCTGGACGAACCTGTCGGAAACGGCGTTCGTGTGTACGCCGACCGATCCGGAGGCCGATTACCGCGTCCGGATCTTCACGCCGGGCGGCGAACTGCCGTTCGCCGGCCACCCGACGCTCGGCACCGCGCACGCGTTCCTGGAAAGCGGCGCGCGGCCGCGCACGCCGGGCGTGCTGATCCAGCAATGCGGCGTCGGCCGTGTCGAACTGCGCGAACAGGCCGCCGGCTGGGCATTTGCCACGCCGCCGGCACGGTTCACGCCGCTCGACCGGTCGGACTATCCGGTGCTGGCGGCCGCGTTGCGCAGCAATGCGATCGATCCGGACGCCGAACCGTGCGCGGTCGACAACGGCGCGCCGTGGCTCGTCGTGCGGCTCACGTCGGCCGAGGCCTGCATCGGCCTCGCGCCCGATCCGGCCGCGCTCGAGGCCCTCACCCATCGCTACGGCGCGCACGGCCTCGCGGCCTACGCGCCCCACCCCGACGACGGCCCCGCGACGTTCGAAATCCGCTGCCTGATGACGGGCGGCGGTTTCGGCATCGGCGAGGATCCCGCCACCGGCAGCGCGAACGCCGCGCTGGCCGAGCTGCTGAGTCGCCAGCAGCGCCGCCCCGGCACGTCGTATACGGCCCGCCAGGGCACGGCGATCGACCGCGACGGCCGCATTGCCGTTCGCTATGACGACGACGGCACGATCTGGATCGGCGGCCACGTCGTGACGGTCGTGGACGGCACGTTCCAGATGCCCGCCTGACGTTTCGACGTTTCGCCATGTGCGATGGCCCGGCCGGGCGCCCTGAGGTTGCCCGGCTATCGCAAAAACGTTCCAGCCAGTAATATCGGGCCTAATCCGTCGCTTCGGCGGGTCTGTCCATGGTTGCGCACCCCGCGAACGAACAGACGCCGGGGCGACCCCAACCATAGCCGGCCATCCCGACGAGGATGGCGCAAGCGAGCAGGACGCCGCCCTTCTTCAATGAGCTCCGCCCGGTCCAACCACACGCCGCCGACCCGGCCGCTTCGCGCGCCGCGCAAATCGCGCCGGCGTGCACTGTTCGCGATCCCGCTGCTCGGGATGCTGGCGCTTGCGCTGCTGTGGGCGGTGATCATCGCGCGACTGTCGGTCGAAAAGGACAGCGCGTACAAGGAAGCGGCGGCATCCGCGGCGATCCTGTCGTCCGCGCTCGAGCAGCACACCGTCAAGGCGATCCACCAGGTCGACCAGATCACCCGCTTCGTCAAGTTCGAATTCGAGAAATCGCCCGCGCACTTCAACCTCGCGAGCGCGGTCGAAAAAGGCGTCGTGCCGAGCGACACGCTGATCCAGGTCTCGCTCGTGAACGCGAAGGGTATCCTGTTCGCGAACACGGCCGAACTCCATCCGCAGCCGATCAACCTGTCGGACCGCGAGCACTTCAAGGTCCATCTCGCGCACAACGACGACCGCCTGTACATCAGCAAGCCGGTGCTCGGCCGCGTGTCGAGCCACTGGACACTGCAGATGACGCGGCGCCTGAACAACCCGGACGGCAGCTTCGCGGGCATCGTCGTGGTATCGGAAGACCCGAGCTACTTCACGAACGACTTCTACAACAACGCGGCGATCGGCAAGGAAGGCGTGATCTCCGTGGTGTCCGACACGGGCGCCGTGCTCGCGCGGCGCACCGGCTCGCTCAGCAACGCACCGGGTGCGTTCTCCGCGTCGGGCGTGTACCCGATCGCCGAGCGCGTGACGGGCACGATCATCGACCCGATCGACGGCGTGACGCGCATCGTGTCGTACCGCCATCTCGACGGCTACCCGCTCGCGGTGATGGTCGGGCTGTCGCAGACCGAGGAATTCGCGGACTACTACCACACGCGCAACGTCTACCTGCTGATGACGAGCTTCATCACGCTCGCGATGCTCGCGTTCTTCAGCGTCGCGACGGGGCTGATCGGCAAGCTGCTGGGCCGCGAGCGCGAGATGACCCAGCTCGCCGAATACGACCTGCTCACCGGCCTCGCGAACCGCTACGCGACGCTGCGCGGGCTGCGCAACGACGTGTCGATGCCGGCCAGCCTGTCGCGGCTCGGCCTGCTGTTCATCGACCTCGACAACTTCAAGACCGTCAACGACACGCTCGGCCACAACGCCGGCGACATCGTGCTGCAGATGACCGCGTCGCGCCTGTCGGACGCCGTCGGCGACGAAGGGTCGCTCGCGCGGATCGGCGGCGACGAGTTCGTGGTCGTGATGAAGGGCGACGACATCGAACGGCGCGCGGTGCGACTCGCGGAAGCGATCATCCGGATGTTCGGCGAACCGTTCGACGTGCGCGGCAGTTCGTTCGTGCTGCACGCCAGCATCGGCATCGCGCTGCACAGCGTCGCGAACGAAAGCGAGATCGACCTGCTGAAGAAGGCCGACCTCGCGATGTACAGCGCGAAGGACGCGGGAAAGAACTGCTACCAGTTCTACGCGCCGCACCTGTCGCACCGCGCGGACCACCTGATGCGCTGGGAACAGCAGTTGCGCGTCGCGCTCGCCGAAGGGCAGCTGTTCCTCGCATACCAGCCGAAGATCGATCTGACGCACCGCACGATCACTGGCTTCGAGGCGCTCGCGCGCTGGGACCACCCCGAGCACGGGGTCATCTCCGCGAACGAATTCATTTCGATCGCCGAATCGACGGGCCTGATCGTGCCGATCGGCGACTTCGTGATCCGCACCGCATGCGAACAGATCGCGCGCTGGCGCGACGACGGCCACGACACGTTGACCCTCGCGATCAACATCTCGCCGGTGCAGTTCTGGCGCGGCGACCTGATCGAGACGATTTCCCAGGCGCTGCAGGACACCGGCATCGACGCGAACCGGCTCGAACTCGAGATCACCGAGACCGCGATGATGGAATACCCCGAGCTCGTGTCCGAGAAGATCGTCGCGCTGAAGAAGCTCGGCATCCGGATCGCGCTCGACGATTTCGGCACCGGCTATTCGTCGCTGTCGTACCTGCACCGCTTCTCCGTCGACACGCTGAAGGTCGACCGCTCGTTCGTGCAGGCCATCCCGAACGATCGCAGCGTGTGCGTGATGGTGTCGTCGATCGTGCATCTCGCGCGCTCGCTCGGCCTGACGGTCGTCGTCGAGGGCACCGAGACCGAGGAGCAGATCGCGTGGCTGTCCGCGCTCGGCGAGATCGAAGCGCAGGGCTTCCTGTTCTCGCGCCCCGTGCCGGCCGACGCGATTCCCGCACTGATCGCACGCTTCGGCGTGCGCGGCGCTCGGCCGAACGTCCTCGCCCACCGCGCGACTGGCAGCACGGGCGCCTGAGCCCGCAACACGCTCGGCGCGTGTTGCGCGGCCCATCGATTGTTTCGGCTTCCGATCCGATTGTTTAGTCCATTTACTAGCGTTTTCGCGCATGGCAGTGTCACGATGCGCGGCGGACAATCGGGAGGGCCACCGTGTCGGCGGGCCGCCGGCACGTTTTCACGCGCGAGACCAGGCCCAGCGCCAACAGCATAGTCATGACAACCGTCGAAGTCGAAGCGGCCGAACGTGTCGAACAGGCACAGGCCTCCCTATGGACCTTGTTCAAGGTCATCGCCGGCATTTCCGCCGTGTCGTGGGGCGGGCTGTCGATGATGGCGCAGCTCGAACGCCACTACGTCGACCGGTTTCAGCGCATCGAGCCGCACGTGTTCGCCGATTTCATCGCCCTCGCATGGCTGGTGCCGGGCCCCGTCGGCTGCAATGTCGCGGTGCAGGTCGGCCAGACGCTGCACGGCCGCATCGGCGCGTGGATCGCCGGCATCGCGAGCGTGCTGCCGTTCTTCCTGCTGATGACGCTGTTCGCGATCTTCTACCGCACGCCGATCGTGCGCTCGCTCGCCGCGCCGATGCTGATCAATCACTTCGGGATGGTGCTCGCCGCGCTGATCGGCGTCACGTGGATCAAGCAGTTGCGTACGCTCGCGCGCACGCGGCTCGAACAGTTGATTGCCGCGCTATCGACGATTCTGCTCGCTTTCGCGCATAGTCCGGCCGCCTTCGTCGGGATTCTTTTCGCTGCGTTTGCAGCCGGCTGGCTGACCGGGCCGCCGCAAGACGACGTGGTCGACTTCACGTTGTCCCGGCGCGACCGCAACCTGCTCGTGCTGCTCGGCGTCCTCGTCGCGCTGTTCGCGCTGCCGCTGTCCGGCGACTACCAGATGACGCTGCTGTGGCCGCGGCTCGCCGGCGCCGGGATGACGCTGTTCGGCGGCGGCTTCTCCGCGCTGCCCGTGCTCAAGACGCTGTTCGTGTCGCCGGGAACCGGCATCTCCGATCACGACTTCACGCTCGCGTTCGCGCTGTCGCCCGTATCGCCCGGCCCGCTGCTGAACGTCGTGCCGTTTCTCGGCTACCTGACCGACGGCTGGATCGGCGCGCTGCTCGCGACCGCCGCGCTGTTCATTCCGTCAGGGTGTCTCGTCGTGTTCGCGCAGAACCATCTGTTCCGGTTCAAGCGCCACTCGCGCTTCGAGCACGGGATGCGCCTGATGCGCGCGGCGACGACGGGCTTTCTCGTCGTCGCCGTCGTGAAGATCCTGCATCGCGAACCGGCCGATCCCGTCTATTGGCTCACGGGCGCCTTTGCGATGCTGTGCTTCGCGCGCTTCAAGGCGCCCGTGTATGCCGTCTACGGCGCGGTCGCGATCGTGTGCGGCGTATGGCTGTGGGCCGTCGCGCATTGACGGCCGGCTGCGATCACCGCCGCCACCACCGCCACCGCTCGACGCTCAGCCTGCCTGAACCGCGACGCGGCGTGCGACCCAGCGCGCCCGCAGCGCGTCGTACGCGAGGTTGAAGCAGAACGTATAAGGCAGGAAGAACAGCACGATGCCGAGGTCGAGCAGCAGCGCCTCGACGAGGCTCACATCCAGCCACCACGCAGCGACCGGCACCACCATCGCGACGAGGCCGAGCTCGAACGCGACCGCATGCACGATCCGCATCCCGAGCGTGCGCGTGAGGCCGGCCCGCCGCTCGAAGCGGTCGAACAGCGTGTTGAACGTCATGTTCCAGGCCATCGCGATCAGCGACACCATCACCGTCAGCACGCCGACGTGCGAGACCGGCATGTCGAGCAGCCACGCGCCGATCGGCGCGCACAGCGCGATCGCCACCAGTTCGAACGTCAGCGCGTGAACGAGGCGTTCCGTCACCGTTTTGTTCATCTGTTTCATGGTTCCCTCCGATTCGTTGGTCCAGCTCATGTCGGCCATTTTGATCGGCACAACCGTATGAATCCAGTTTGATATCATCGGTTTTACCGATATAACGCTCTGAGGTCCCCCGCATGCGCCACGCCCCCGAAGCCCTGCTCGCCTTCGCCGAAGCCGCGCTGCTCGGCTCGTTCACGGCCGCCGCGCGCAAGCTTGGCAAGCGCCAGTCGACGGTGTCCGAAGCGATCGCGAACCTCGAGATCGATCTCGGCGTGCAGCTGTTCGACCGCTCGACGCGCACGCCGACGCTGACCGATGCCGGCCGCGCGCTGCTGCCGCAGGTGCAGCGCACGCTGGAAGCCGGCGCGGCGATCGACCGCACCGCCGCGCGGCTCGCGCAGGGTGAGGAAGCGCGGCTCACGCTCGTCGTGTCCGATACGTACCAGTCGAAGCGTTACGAGGAAACCTTGACGGCGCTCGAGCGGCGCTTTCCGGCGCTCGAGCTCGAATGCCAGATCGCCGAGCACGAGGACGTGCTCGACCTGATCCAGCAAGGCCGCGCCCAGCTCGGGCTGATGGCCGCGCGCGCCGTCTACCCGCCCGATATCGGCGCAGCGACAGTGGCGGAGGAATCCGAGATCGGTCTGTTCGTCGGGCGCACGCACGCGCTGGCCGCCCACGGCGACGCCGACGTGCCGCATGCGGCGCTGCGCGACGCGCGCGAGCTGCGCCTGAACACCTACGTGAAACCGGAGGATCGCGGCGCCGACGACCGGATCGTCGTCGGCACGCAGCGCTGGCTCGCGCCGAGCTATCTGATGCTGCTGGAGATGGCGGTGCTGGGGTTCGGCTGGGCCGAGCTGCCGCGCTGGATGGTCGAGCACTGCGCCCGCGACCGGCATCACGCCCGCGACCGGCCAGCGTCACTGAGCCGCGCACCCGTGCCCGCGATGCGGGCGCGGGCGCATAATGGACGCATGAGCGTCGCACGCACGGCTCGGTCGCCCCAGGCCCGGC
>NZ_VWWG01000093.1:0-27531 GCF_011753085.1 Burkholderia sp. Tr-862 | reverse complement strand
CCGGCACGCTGTCGGTCGGTGTGGGCGTGCCCGTCGCGTTCGCGCTGGCCGGGCAGTCGCCCGCCCGCCGCCACTGGACGCTGGCGCTGCTCGGCGTGCCGCTCGCGTTCTCCGGGCTGGTGATCGCGTACGGCTTCATCCTCGCGTTCGGCCGCGCCGGCTTCGTCACCACGCTGGCGGCGTCGCTGGGCGCCGACCCGAACGTGCTCGGCGGCGCGATCTACACGATGCCGGGGCTGGCGGTCGCGTATGCGTATTACCTGATCCCGCGGGTCGCGCTGATGATCTACCCGGCGCTCGCGAACCTCGACCGGCGGCCGCTCGAGGCGGCGCTGACGCTCGGCGCGCGGCCCTGGCGCGCGTGGCTCGACGTCGCATGGCGCGAACTGTGGCCGTCGGTCGCGTCCGCGTGGTGCCTCGTGACCGCGATCGCGCTTGGGACGTACGGCACCGCGCTCGCGCTGGCCGGCACGCAGATCAACATCCTGCCGCTGCTGATGTATCTGAAGCTGTCGGACGGGCAAACTGATTTCTCGCAGGCGGCCGTGCTGTCGATCTTGCTGACGGCGATCTGCACCTGCGTTCTTGCATTGGGGGAAGGCCTTGTTCGGCAACGACGTCATTGAGTGGTCGGAAGCGGCGCGCGACGCGCTCGCGCAACTCGCGCAACGGCAACGCGGCGCGCGCCGGCACCGGATGCCGGTCGGCGTGATCGGCCCGCGCGACGCGACGGATGAACAGATGCGGGCTGCCGAGCGGATCGCGCATGCACTGGCGGCGGCGGGTATCGCCATCGTCGGCGGCGGCAAGCAGGGCGTGATGGAGGCGGCCGCGCGCGGCGCGCACGCGGCCGGCGGATGCGCGATCGGGCTGTTGCCCGAGGACGATGCGCGCGAAGCGAACGCGTATCTGACGGTCGCGCTGCCGACCGGGCTCGGCATCACGCGCAACGCGCTGATCGCGCGTGCGTCGCTGTGCCTGGTCGCGGTGGGCGGCGGGCTCGGCACGCTGTCCGAAATCGCGCTCGGGCTGCAGTGGGGCAAACCGGTGTTCACGATGTGCGGCGCGCCGCCGGTGGCGGGCGTCGAGTGCTTCGATGAAACGGACCGGCTCGTCGCGCGGGTTGCGGGGTGGCTGGCCGACGCGGCGTAGGTCGCATGGCGCGCGCGCCGATCGCCGGCTGCGTCGGCACGCGAGTGCCGGTTCGGACTTGAAATGGGGCGCGCGGCCCGTCATATTGTCTGCGCGTGAACTTTCAACGACGCCCCCGGAGGATTCCCGATGCGCCTTTTGCTTGCCCTGCTGTTGCCGTGGTTCCAGTTCTTCACGATCGGCCGCCCGATCGCCGGGATCATCTGTCTCCTCCTGCAGATCACGATCATCGGCTGGCTGCCCGCCGCGATCTGGTCGGTGTATGCGTTGAGCCAGTACAAGACCGACCGCAAGATCGAAGCGGCGTTGGGCGCGCGGCGGTAGGCCGGGGGGAGGGCCGCGGCGCCGCATGCCGGGCGGACGCGGCGAAATCGGACGGGTCGGCAAATCGGCAAATCGGCCGACGAAATGAAAACGGCCGCCTCGATCATCGTTCGATCGAAGCGGCCGGCCGGCCTACTTCACCGCAAACAGCGTCAGGTTCATGAAGATCTTGAACGCATAGCCGAGCGTGACGGCGCCGATCACGCCGCCCGCCCACAGAACGACGAACCACATCCAGCCGCGCATCCGTGGACGCGGCGCGTCGGGCTGGCGAGCGGCGGAATCAGTGGTGGTAGTAATGCTGGTCTTCATGGCGCACCTTGCCTCGGAATACCCAGTAACCCATCGTCGTGTAGGCGATGATGATCGGGAGGATAACCGCTGCGCCGACCAGCGTGAAGGTCTGGCTCGAACGCGGCGCCGCCGCTTCCCAGATCGTCATCGTCTGAGGAATCGCATACGGGAACATCGTGACGAGCAGGCCGACATAGCCGAGCAGCACGAGCGCCAGCGCGAGCATGAACGGCGTCATGTCGTGCCGCGCGCGCACCGCGCGACGCATCCACACCGCGCACCCGGCGACCAGGAACGGCACCGGCAGCAGGCGCCAGAACAGCCCCGAATCGAACCAGCGCTGCGCGATGGCCGGATCCTGCAGCGGCGTCCACAGGCTGACAACGGCGATGAAGCCGAGCAGCACGACGGTCAGCGGCCACACGACGCGATGCAGGCGCCGTTGCAGATCGCCCTCCGTTTTCGCGACGAGCCAGCAGCAGCCGAGCAGCGCGTACGTCACGATCAGGCCGAGGCCCGTCAGCAGGCTGAACGGCGTGAGCCAGTCGAATGCGTCGCCCGCGAACACGCCGTCCTTCACGTTGATGCCCTGCAGGAACGCGCCGAGCGCGATCCCCTGGAACAGCGTCGCGCCGGCCGAGCCGCCGATGAACGCGAGATCCCACAGCTGCTTCGTGCGCCGCGCCTTCGCGCGGATCTCGAACGACACGCCGCGGAAGATCAGGCACACCAGCATGAAGATCAGCGGCAGGTACAGCGCCGACAGCACCGTCGAATAGACGATCGGAAATACCGCGAACAGCCCGGCGCCGCCGAGCACGAGCCACGTCTCGTTGCCGTCCCACACGGGCGCGACGGTGTTCATCATCAGGTCGCGTTCCTTCTCGTCCGGGAAAAACGGGAAGACGATGCCGATGCCGAGGTCGAAGCCGTCGAGCACGACGTACATGAAGAGCCCCAACGCGATGATCGCGGCCCAGATTACGGTGACGTCCATAGGTTTTCTCGTTTGCGAAAGGGGTGGGCTCAGACGGTCTCGATCAGCTCGTCGACAGCCGACATCGGGCGGCGCGCGGTGTGATCGAGGCGCGTGTCGGGCCTGTCGTGATCCGCGTCGTGCGGGGCGTCGGGCAGCGCGGGGCCGGCCTTCATCAGCTTCAGCATGTAGTACACGCCGGTGCCGAACACGAGGAAGTACACGATCACGAACGTCATCATCGACAGGCTGACCTGCTGCACCGACAGCGGCGACACGGCCTTCGCGGTGCGCATCACGCCATACACGACCCACGGCTGGCGGCCGGCTTCGGTCGTCACCCAGCCCGCGAGCAGCGACACGAAACCGGTCGGGCCCATCACGAGCGCGAAGCGCTGGAACCACTTCGATTCATACAGGTTGCCGCGGCGGCGCAGCAGCCACGCGAGCGCGGCGAGGCCGATCATCGCGAAGCCGAGGCCGACCATGATCCGGAAGCTCCAGAACACGACCGTCGAATTCGGGCGGTCTTCAGGCGGGAAGTCCTTCAACCCGCGGATCTCGCCGTCCCAGCTGTGCGTGAGGATCAGGCTGCCGAGGTGCGGCACCTTCACCGCGTAGCGGGTCGTTTCGGCCTTCATGTCCGGAATGCCGAACAGGTTGAGCGCGGTGCCGCCCTTTTCGGTATCCCACAGCCCTTCGATCGCGGCGATCTTCGCGGGCTGGTGCTTCAGCGTGTTGATGCCGTGCTGGTCGCCGATCACGGCCTGCAGCGGCGCGAGCACCAGCAGCAGCCACAGCGCCATCGAGAACATCTTCTTCACGCCCTTGTCGCGGCGGCCCTTCAGCAGGTGCCACGCGCCCGTCGCGGCGACGACCAGCGCGGCGACGATGAACGCGGCGATCGCCATGTGGAACAGGCGGTACGGGAACGACGGGTTGAAGATGATCGCGAACCAGTCGGTCGGCACGACGCGGCCGTCGACGATCTCGAAGCCCTGCGGCGTCTGCATCCAGCTGTTCGACGCGAGGATCCAGAACGTCGAGATCAGCGTGCCGATCGCGACCATCAGCGTCGCGCCGAAGTGCGCGCGCGGGCTCACGCGATTCCAGCCGAACAGCATGATGCCGAGGAAGCCGGCTTCGAGGAAGAACGCGGTCATCACCTCGTACATCAGCAGCGGGCCGGTGACGGCGCCGGCGAAGCTGGAGAAGCCCGACCAGTTGGTGCCGAACTGATAGCTCATGACGACGCCGGAGACGACGCCCATCCCGAACGCGACCGCGAAGATCTTCGACCAGAACAGGCAGAGTGTCTTGTAGTACTGCTTGCCGGTCTTGAGCCAGCGATATTCGAGCACGGCGATGAAGCTGGCGAGGCCGATGCTCAGCGCCGGAAAGACGATGTGAAAGGAGACGGTGAACGCGAATTGCAGGCGGGCCAGATCGAGGGCCGAAAGAGCGGAGTCCATACCAGTTGACCGAGGCTGACGATACCCGCCGGCGGGTGCCGGCGGACCCCGGCCGAACCGGCGTCGGGGTTGGCTGGAGTATGGATCGCGATGTTGCGCCGCGAAATGTGCCAACTCGTCGCAGATGTCCAGCCCGCCGCGCGCGTTTTCGGGATAAATCGTTGATTCGTATCAAGAACGTCGTTCGCACCGCGAGCGGCCGCGGTGTGGCGGTCTGCCGCACGTGCGTCAATATGGCGCGTCGCATCATCGGAACGACCGCGTGCATGCGGGATCGCGGTGCGCTTGCCGTCGGCAGCCGCTGGGTGAATTGCGTACACTCTGAGTCTCGTTTCGGCAGGGCCGGGCGCATCGGATCCGGTCCGCGTTCACTCAGGGCATGATGATGATCGATTTACGCAGCGATACCGTGACACGTCCGAGCCAGGCGATGCTGGCCGCAATGACTGCCGCCGAAGTGGGCGACGACGTATGGGGCGACGACCCGACCGTGCTGCGCCTGCAGGCGGTCACGGCCGAGCGGGCCGGCAAGGAAGCCGGCCTGTTCTTCCCGAGCGGCACGCAGAGCAACCTTGCCGCGCTGATGGCCCATTGCGAACGCGGCGACGAATACATCGTCGGCCAGCTCGCACACACCTACAAGTACGAAGGCGGCGGCGCGGCCGTGCTCGGCAGCATCCAGCCGCAGCCGATCGAGAACGCACCGGACGGCACGCTGCCGCTCGCGAAGATCGCCGCGGCGATCAAGCCGCTCGACAATCACTTCGCCCGCACGCGCCTGCTCGCGCTCGAAAACACGATCGGCGGCCTCGTGTTGCCGGAAGGCTATGTCCAGGAAGCCGTCGCGTTCGCGCGCAGCCGCGGGCTGGCCGCGCACCTCGACGGTGCGCGCGTGTGCAATGCCGCCGTCGCATCGGGTCGTCCGATCGCGGAACTGTGCGCACCGTTCGATACCGTGTCGATCTGCTTCTCGAAAGGGCTCGGCGCGCCGGTCGGTTCGGTGCTGGTCGGCAATCGCGCGCTGATCGAGCGCGCGCAGCGCTGGCGCAAGGTGCTGGGCGGCGGGATGCGGCAGTCGGGCATCCTCGCGGCGGCCTGCCTGTATGCGCTCGAGCACAACGTCGAACGGCTGGCCGACGACCACGCGAACGCCGCGCATCTCGCGGCCGGTCTCGCGCGCATCGAGCCGGTGAAGGTGCTGTCGCACGCGACGAACATGGTGTTCGCGCAATTTCCCGAAGCCGATTGCGCGCCGCTCGAGGCGTGGCTCAAGGCGCGCGGGATCCTCACGCAGATGCTGTACGCATCGCGCTTCGTCACGCACTGCGACGTGTCGCGCGCGGACATCGACACCTTCATCGACGCGGTCGGCGCGTATTTCGCGCAGCGTCGCGCGTAAAGCGGAATGCGCCGGCCGGCGGGGAGCGCCGGCGCGATGTGGCGCGAAGCAGGGGGAAGCGTGACGTTGCTAGCTGTCTGTCGAATGTGTCGTGCCGGCGGATTACGCGTGCCGGGGCGCATCGACGGGCGGCGTGCCATCGCGGAATAGCGCTTTCAACTGCGTGCGCAGTTCGGGGCTGTCGGTGTGCTGGTGCACCGAGACCGCATGTTGGACGGCGGCCTCGAGCAGTTCGTTGTCGGAGTCGGCGGAAATCGCGACTGAGCAGTTCATCGCGCTGGGAAAGTCGCGGCAATCGATATAGCGGCGGGACATGATGTTCACCTCACGGGAAAGCGAGCGGCCGGATTGGCCTGATCGGCCGCGCGGCGCGTTCGCGAGGCCGATGGAAAAAGTATAGGCGGCGCGGCGGGGTTCCTCGCCGCCGTGTATCCCGCACCACGTGCCGCGCCGACGCTGTCGATTACCGGCTCGTCACGGCAGCGGCGCGAGCAACCGGCGCGCCGCTTCGACCACCCGTGCGGACAGCGACGCCATCGTCGGCGACTGCACCGTCCACGCGTGCCAGTACAGCGTCACGTCAGTCGGATGCACGGGCGCGAGATCGACGAGCCCCTGTGCATCGAGCGGTGCGCCGCCGATCAGCGGCTCCGGCACCATCGCGTAGCCGAGCCCGTGCCGCACCGCCGCGAAATGCGCGTGCGTGCCCGGCACGTAGTGGCACGGATACGCGCCTTCGGGCAACCCGAACTTCTCCTTCAGGAACGTGGACTGCAGCGTGTCGCGCCGCGAATACGCGACGACCGGCGCATCGCGCGCGCTCGTGCGGTTCAGGCCGCGCGGAAACCAGCGCCCCGCGAACGCGGCGGCCGCGAGCAGCCGGTAGCGCATCGTGCCGAGCGGCGTCGCGACGCAGCCGCGCATCGGCTTCGGCTCGGTCGTCACGCAGCCGACGGCCATCCCGCTTTCGAGCAGCGCGAACGTGTGGTCCTGGTCCTCGACGATCAGCTCGAACAGGATGCGCTCGCCCGCGAGCACCGAAGTCAGCGCGGGCAGGAACCAGGTGCCGAGGCTGTCGGAGTTCAGCGCGATCGTGACCGAGATCGGTGATTCGCGCTCGGTCGCGAGCGTGCTTTGCAGGTCGGCCTGCAGCAGCGCGACGCGGCGCAGGTGCTGCAGCACGCGCTGCCCGGCCACCGTCGGCCGGCACGGCCGCGTGCGCAGCACGAGCGGTGTGCCGAGGCTCGTCTCCAGCGCGCGGACCCGCTGCGTGACGGCGGACGCGGTCACGTGCAGGCGCACGGCGGCCTGCTCGAAGCTGCCGGTGTCGGCGACGGCCAGCAGCGCGGCGGCTTGCTTCGGATCGATCGTCAGAGACATATCGACGCAATTCCTGTGAACGTAAGACGAGACGCCGTAGTGTAAGGCAGCACGCGCCGCCGGCCCGACGCGGCCAATCGTCCTGCCGTCCACCGGTGCCGCGCGCATTTTGACCTACCCTATAGAAACGCGGCGGCCGTCTGGTGCCGGGCCGGCTTGCCGCGTGCTGACGATCGCGCGCCGCGCGGATGCCGCGGCGCGGGTGTTGTGACAATTCCCATTTGACGGAGGACGAACATGTCGATTCGACTAGGCGAGGACGCGCCCGATTTCACAGCGGAGACCACCGAGGGCACGATCCGTTTTCATGAGTGGATCGGCGATCACTGGGCGATCCTGTTTTCCCATCCGAAGGATTTCACGCCGGTATGCACGACCGAACTCGGCTACATGGCCAAGCTCAAGCCGGAATTCGACAAGCGCGACACGAAGATCATCGGGCTGTCGATCGATCCCGTCAGCGACCATCGGAAGTGGGTGGCGGACATCGCGGAAACGCAGGGCCATGCGGTCAACTATCCGCTGATCGGCGACGACGAACTGAAGGTCGCGAAGCTGTACGACATGATCCACCCGAGCGCGAGCGGTGGCCCGCGCACCGCGGTCGACAACGCGACTGTGCGCTCGGTGTTCATCATCGGGCCGGACAAGAAGGTCAAGGCAATGCTCGTCTATCCGATGAGCGCCGGCCGCAACTTCGACGAGGTCCTGCGCCTGCTCGACGCGCTGCAGCTCAACGCACGACATACGGTGGCGACGCCGGTCAACTGGAAGCCGGGTGACGATGTCATCATTCCGACCTCGGTGTCGGACGATGCGGCCAAGCAAAAATATCCGCAGGGCTTTCGGACGCTGAAGCCGTACCTGCGGTTCGTACCGCAGCCGCACTGACGGCTCGGCACGCATGCAACGGGGCGACCCGCGCGCCCGCGCGCCGGCGACGCGTGGCGCGCGGGCCGAACAACGCGTGGTGCGCGGGCCGAACAACAATAGGCATGAATACGCGACGGAGCGACTCCGCAATGATTTTCCGGCAACTTTTCGACCCGCAATCGTCGACCTACACCTATCTGCTCGCCGATCCCGCGTCGCGCGAAGCGCTGCTGATCGATCCCGTGTTCGAGCAGGTGCGCCGCGATGCGGCGCTGCTCGACGAGCTCGGGCTGCGGCTCGTCGCGACCGTCGACACCCACGTGCACGCCGATCACGTGACGGGCGCATGGCTCTTGAAGCAGCGCACCGGCAGCACGATCGCGATTTCGGCCGCGAGCGGCGCGCAGGGCGCCGACCGCTACCTGAACGACGGCGACCGCTGCGCATTCGGCACGCGCTACCTGACCGTGCGCGCGACGCCGGGCCATACGAGCGGCTGCATCAGCCTCGTGCTCGACGACGAATCGATGGCGTTCACCGGCGACTGCCTGTTGATTCGCGGCACCGGCCGCACCGACTTCCAGCAGGGCGACCCGCGCGCGCTGTATCGCGCGGTGCACGGCCGGCTCTTCACGCTGCCGGCCGCATGCCTGCTGTATCCCGCGCACGACTATCGCGGGCTGACGGTGACGAGCGTCGGCGAGGAGCGGCGCTTCAATCCACGCCTCGGCGGCGATCTCAGCGAAGACGACTTCGCCGGCTACATGCACAACCTCGGGCTCGCCCACCCGCGCCAGATCGACGTCGCGGTGCCCGCGAACCTGCAGTGCGGCGTCGCCGCGAACGCGCCTGACGCGCTGGCGGCGGCCGACTGGGCGCCGCTCGTCTACACGTTCGCCGGTTTCTGGGAAATCGATCCGCAGTGGCTCGAGGATCATCTGCCGGCGGTGCAGGTCGTCGACGTGCGTGAGCCCGACGAATTCACCGGCCCGCTCGGCCACCTGCCCGGCGCGACACCGATCCCGCTCGGCGAACTGGCCGCGCGCACCGGCGAGCTCGCGCGCGACCGGCCGATCGTGACCGTGTGCCGCGCCGGCGGCCGCTCCGCGCAGGCGACGGTGATTCTGCTGAAGGCCGGCTTCGACGCTGTCGCGAACCTCGGCGGCGGGATGCTGCGCTGGCGGGGCGAAGGCCGCGTCGTGATGGACGGCCGGTCGTAGCGGCGCGACGCCGCGCAACGAAAAAAATATTCGGATCGATGTCGAATCGGCGTGGCGCCGTTCGTCGTCCAGTTATCCGATCCCGTGGCGCCGCATGACGCGGCGCCGATACCCTGAGAGACCCCGCGATGACACCGACGCTTTACGCCCATCCCTTTTCGTCCTACTGCCAGAAGGTACTGACCGCGCTGTACGAGAACGGCACGCCGTTCGACTATCGCGTGCTCGCGCACGACGATCCGAAGCCGATGCAGGAACTGGCTGCGCTGTGGCCGCTGAAGCGGTTCCCCGTGCTCGTGGACGCGGGCCGCACCGTGATCGAGGCGACGATCATCATCGAATACCTCGACCTCTACCATCCGGGCCCCGCGCGGCTGGTGCCCGACGACCGGCGCGCGGCGCTGGAAGTGCGGACGATGGACCGTTTCTTCGACAACTACGTATCGACGCCGCAGCAGAAGGTCGTGCACGATGCGCTGCGGCCGGAGCACGAGCGCGATGCGCGGGGTGTCGCCGACGCGCGTGCGATGCTCGAAACGTCGTACGCGTGGTTGGATCGAACGATGGCCGATCGCGAATGGGCGGCCGGCGACCGCTTCAGCCTCGCCGACTGCGGCGCGGCGCCGTTCCTGTTCTACGCGGACTGGACGCACCGGATCGATCCGTCGTTCGCGAACGTGATCGCGTATCGCAAGCGCCTGCTGGCGCGGCCGTCGTTCGCGCGTGCGGTCGACGAAGCGCGGCCGTACCGCGCGTTCTTCCCGCTCGGCGCACCCGATCGCGACTGACGTTCGCGGCGGCGATCGCTGCGGCGAAGGCGACGCGGGCGGCGGCATGCGCACGACGCGATGCCGCCGCGGAGGGCCGGCAGCGCGTGCCCGGGCGTCGTGACGACAGCAGCGGATGCATCGCGGCGCCGTCCCGTTACATCGTCGTGTGCTTGACCGACTGCGCGAGCGTCAGCAGTTCGTCGAACTGCGTGATCAGCTCGAAGCACAGCAGGAACGCGAGCGTATACGCCGGCGCGGGGAAGCGCCGGATCGCCTCCAGCACCTGCGGCGCGAAGCGCGCGCGAATTGCGTCGCGCGTCAGCAGCCATGCGATCGCGATGCCGATCGCCGCGCCGGCGATCAGGTCGGTCGGGTAGTGAAAGCCGAGATACGCACGCGGTACGCAGATGAACACGACCGCATACAGCAGCGCGAGCACGCCGACGCGGCGCGCGATGATGAAGATCCCGGTCGCGATCGCCATCCACAGCATCGCGTGATCGCTCGGAAACGAGCTCCATGCCTGCAGCGTGGCCGCGCGCAGTTCCTCGGACGGGAAATGCAGGTGCAGGTCGGGGTTGTAGATCGGTCGCACGCGGAACGGCAGGGTTTTCGCGAGCAATCGGCCGAACGCGAGCGCGGCGAGCCCACTCGTGACGGTCGCGATGACCAGCTCGCGTTGCCGTTCGCGTTGGGGGCCCGGCTGGAACCATAGCCAGCACAGCACGGGGATGAGCACGAAGCCCTTGAACGTATAGAGGCCGGCGATCACGCGGATCGCATGGTTCATCAGCGGTCCGAACGTGATGTGGGTGAGGAAGGTCTGGATCGTGGTGTCGAAATTGTTCATGTTCTGCGACCCCGGCGGACGCACGACACATGACGCGCGGCCGGCAGGATCAGGAAGCGCGCTCGCACCGGAGCGCAACGGGGGGCAAGTATGTCATCGGTAATTTCGAAGAAAATGGGAAAAAATACCGGGAATCCCCTGAGAAACGCGAATTCCGGGTGGGGCCGGATTGGAGCGGGCCGTGCGGCGCGGTGATGCGGAATCCTCTGACGGTTGCGCGCGGATCCCTGGGTGCTGGCGAAAAATAATCGGTTGAACTGGACAGTTCGGTGAGCCGTCGCGGACCTTGCACCGGATGACCGAAAGCGTTCCGCGCCCGGCGCGCATCTGCCGCGCTGCGCCCGGCCGCGCAGCACCAAAAGAAAATAAAAGAAAAGGCGGGCAAGCCCTGCGGCCTGCCCGCCCCGCATTCCTGCCGTCGCGAATTACCGGCGCCACACCCGCACGGCCAGCGCCGCCAGCGACGTCGCCACGGCCAGCACGATCACCGCGTTCCAGCCCAGTTGCGCGAGCAACGAACTGCCGAGCGCGGCACCGGTCGCCATCCCGATGAACATGCCGACGAACAGCACCGCGTTGAGACGGCTGCGCGACGCCGGGTCGATTCGGTAGACGATTGCCTGGTGCGCGATCAGCGTGGCCTGCACGCCGAGATCGAAGCCGATCGTCGCGGCGGCGAGCAGCGCCAGTTGCGCATGCGGCGTCAGCAGCGGCGCGGCGGCCATCGCGGCGAACGACACGGTCGCGATCCCGATGCCGAGCCGCGTGACACGCTCGGGACCATGGTGATCGGCCAGGCGTCCGGCCACCGGAGCGGCCAGCGCGCCGGCGGCGCCCGCGAGGCCGAATGCGCCGGCGGCTGCGCTGCCGAGATGGAACGGCGCGCCGTGCAGCATCACCGCGAGCGTCGACCAGAACGCGCTGAACCCGACGGCCAGCAGCCCTTGCGCGAGCGCGGCGCGGCGCAGCGCGGGATGGCGGCGCCACAGTTCGCCGAGCGACCCGATCAGCGCGCGATACGACAGCTGCGTGGTGGGCTCGAAGCGCGGCAGCCCGCGTGCGGCCACGATGCCGATGGCGGCGACGCTGGCGGCCGCGAGCGCGAACATCGCGCGCCAGCCGGCCGTTTCCGCGACGAAGCCGGCGACGACGCGCGACAGCAGGATGCCGAGCAGCAGCCCCGTCATCACCGTGCCGACGATGCGGCCGCGATGTGCGTCGTGCGCGAGTGTCGCGGCGGCCGGCACGACGTCCTGCGCCATCGTCGCGGTCAGGCCGATCGCGAAGCTCGCGGCCAGCAGCAGCCCGAGCGACGGCGCGACCGCCGCGAGCAGCAGCGCGACGACCAGCGCGGCGGCTTTCGTCACGATCACGCGGCGCCGGTCGAAGCGGTCGCCGAGCGGCGCGAGCAGCAGGATGCCGAGCGCGTAGCCGAGCTGCGTGAGCGTCGGCACGAAGCCGATCGCGCGCGCCGACGCGCCGAGATCGGGCCCCAGCGCGGCGAGCATCGGCTGCGCATAGTAGAGCGGCGCGACGCCGAGACCGGCGGCCGCGGCCAGCAGCAGCACGAGCCGGCGATCGAGCATCGAGGAGGCGGCCGCGGGGGCCGGTGCATGCGCCGCGCGGGGCGCGGCGTCGAGACGGGTCGGAGTGGACATCGCGTACATCCTTGTTCGGGTATCGGATGGACGCGAGTGTGCCGGCCGGCGGCCGGCCACGGTAGTGCCGTCGGGCGCAGATTTGTTATACGCTTGACGAATGACCGACAAAACCCCTGATTTGCCCGCCACAGGCGGGTCTGAGCGCATTCAGGTCGTGCCCGTCGACGGCGCCGGCTATCGTTTCGAGCTGATGGAAACCTTCGTGCGCATAGTCGAGGCCGGCAGCCTGTCGGCCGCCGCCGCGCAGCTCCACACGACGCAGCCGACCGTCAGCCGGCGGCTGCAGGCGCTCGAACGCTCGCTCGGGATGCGGCTGCTGCAGCGGACGACCCATGCGATGCGGCTGACCGTCGACGGCGAGCGCTGCTTCACGCGCGCGAAGGATCTGCTGACGAACTGGGCGGCGTTCGAGGCCGACCTGCGCGGCGCGCAGGAGGAGCCCGACGGCCTGCTGCGGGTCGCGGTCCCGCATGCGTTCGGGCAGGAGCGCTTCGTCGAGCCGCTCGCGCGGTTCCTGCGTGACTACCCGCGTGTCTCGGTGGAATGGCTGCTGCAGGACGAGGTGCGCGATTTTGTCGGCAGCGGGATCGACTGCGCGATCCAGGTCGGCGAGCCGACCGATCCGTCCGTCGTCGCGATCCGGCTGAGCAAGGTGCCGCGCTTCGTGGTGGCCGCGCCGTCCGTGCTGAACGGCGCCGACGTGCCCGCCGATCCCGACGCGCTCGCCGCGTTGCCGTGGCTCGCGCTGCGCACGTATTACCGGACCGAGCTGACGCTGACGCACACCGTCACGGGCGACACGCGCCGCATCGCGATGCGTCCGCGCATCACGACCGCGAACCTCTACGCGCTACGCAGCGCGGCGCTGCTCGGTGTCGGCGCGTGCGTCGGTTCGTCCTGGATGCTGGCTGACCATCTCGCGCGCGGCGAGCTCGTGCATCTCGCGCCCGACTGGTACGCCGCGCCGTTGCCGGTCTACATGACCTACCCGCACGCGCAGTTCTATCCGTCGCGGCTCGTGCGCTTCGTCGCGATGATGCGCGAGGCCGTGCCGCTGCTCGTCGAAGGGCGCGACGGGTAGGCGCCGTCGCGCGTGCCGTCAGCCGCGCCGGATGCCTTCGGGCAGGGCGCTGATGCGGCGTACTTCGGGCGAGTCGAGCCATGCGCGGGACGTCGCGCAGTCGACGAACATGTCGGTCGCATCCTCGCCCCAGAACAGGTCGCCGTCGAGCTCGAAGGTCGGCACGCCGAACACGCCGTGCGCGATCGCGTGATCGGTGTTCGCGCGCAGGGCGTCCTTCACCGGTTGCGCGTCGACGGCCGTCACGCCTTCGGGAAAGCCGACCGCCTCGCACAGCGCGGCGAAGCCCTCCGGCGTCGACACGTCCTGGCCGTCGCGCCAGATGTGCCGGAAGATCCGCCGAATCGCATCGGGCGAGTTGCCCATCGCGATCGCGAGCCGCAGCGGCCGGATCGGGTTGAACGGATGCGCGGGCGGCATCCGGAACGGAATGCCGAGCTTGTCCGCGCGGTATTGCGCGTGGCGATAGGTGAAGATGCGCTTCGCCGCGATCTCGGCCGGCGCTTTCTGGCCCCAGTGCGCGAGCAGCGCGCCGAGCACGATCGGCTTCGGCTCGTATGCGGCGGCAGGCGGCAGTTGGTCGAACCGTTCCTGCTGCAGGTACGCGAACGGCGAAACGAAATCGAAATACCAGGTGGCGGTGCGCGCGGCGTTCATGGTGAGGGCCCTTGTACGTGTCCGGACGGCAGTTGCGTGCGTCGCGCCGACGGGCGACGCGGTGCATGGGTGGGCGGCCAGTGTCGCATGCGGCAGCCGTTTGCGCAGTCGCGGCGCCGCATGCGCGTGGCCCGCTACGGCTACGGCTGCGCGATGTCGTGTGCCGCCGCCGCGAACCGCGCGAGACTGTCGCGCACGGTTTGCGCGTCGTAGCGCGCGCCTGCGCCGCCGAGCGCGACGGTCGCCTTCTGCGCGAGCGGCAACAGCATCGCGAGCGCCGCGGCCATGGCCGGCGCGGCGGCAAGCCGCGATTTCGGACCGGACACCGTCAGCGCGCCGACGCAATCGCCGGCCGCGCCGAATACCGGCACGGATGCCGACGCCGTCTCCGGGTCGCGCTCGCCGTACGACGCGGCCCACAACTGTTCGCGCACGTCGTTCCACTGTGCATCGTGCGGGTCGGTGAACGCGAGCAGCACTTTCCCGGACGCCCCCTGGCGAACCGGAAACTCCTCGCCGACCCGGATCGACACACGCACCGTGCGCGCGGGTTCGACGCGGTAGAGCACCGAGCGCATGTCGCCATGCCGCACGTAGAACGATGCCGTTTCACCGAGTTCGCGGCTCAGCGTCTCGAGCAACGGTTCGACGACCGGACCGACCCGGAACGAGCGTTGATACAGCGCGGCCAGCCGCAACGGCTCGTGTCCGACCGCGTACTGGCCGTCGTCGAGCTTGCGCACGAAGCCGCCGTGCTCGAGCGCGGCGAGCAGGCGCAGGATCGTGCTCTTGTACAGCCCGGTGCGGCGCGACAGTTCCGCGAGCGACAGCCGGTCGTCGGTGGGGCCGAACGCGTGGAGGATCGCGAACGCGCGATCGAGGACGGCGACGCCGCTGGAGGCGTCGGCCGATGCATCAGGCGCGTCGCCGGTGGGGTCTGCGGGAGTCGAGGTCGGGGGCACGGCTTACTGTTCCTTTGGGTGTCGGTCGATCGACTATAGCGTTCTGCCTGACAGAACTCAAGTTCCAAAAAGTTGCGTTTTCACGGGTATACCCCGCTTACAGCCGATTCGGCACGCCTCTAAAGTTCCGTCAAACAGAACGATGTTCTTTCAAATAGAACTTTGAGGTGTCGAATGAGTGTTTCCGAAGATCCGCAGGTGCTGGTGAGCGAGGTCGGGCCGCGTGACGGCCTGCAGAGCATCAAGGCCGTGATGCCGACGGCCGACAAGTTGCGCTGGATCACCGCGCTCGCCGCGGCCGGCCTGCGCGAAATCGAGGTCGGATCGTTCGTGCCCGCGCGGCTGTTGCCGCAGATGGCCGACGTCCGGGAAGTCGTCGCGCATGCGCTGGCGATTCCGGGGCTGCACGTCGCCGCGCTTGCGCCGAACCTGCGCGGCGCCGAAAGCGCGTTCGAGGCGGGCGTCCACAAACTGACGTTGCCGGTATCGGTGACCGAAGCGCACTCGCTGGCGAATATCCGCAAGACGCCGGCGCAGATGATCGACGAGGTGCGCACGATCGTCGCGCTGCGCGATGCGCGGTTTCCGTCGGTGCAGATCGAGGCGGGCGTCTCGGTGGCGTTCGGTTGCACGCTCGCGGGCGCGGTCTCCGACGACGAGACGATCGCGATGGTGGCCGCGATGGCCGAATGCGGCGTCGACGAGATCGGGCTCTCCGATACGAGCGGCTACGCGAACCCGGCGCAGGTGCGCCGACTGTTCATGCGCCTGCGGCGCGAAGTCGGCGACAAGGCCGGCGGCGCGCACTTCCACAACACGCGCGGGCAGGGGCTCGCCAACGTCGTCGCGGCGCTCGACGCCGGCGTGACGACGCTCGACGCGAGCCAGGGCGGCCTGGGCGGCTGCCCGTATGCGCCGGGTGCGACCGGCAACATCGTCACCGAGGATCTCGTGTTCCTGCTGGAGTCGATGGGGTACGACACGGGCGTCGACGTGGACGCGCTGCTCGCCGCGCGCGCGATCCTGCACGCGGCACTGCCTGGCGAGGCGCTGTACGGCCACGTGCCGGACGCGGGGCTGCCGAAGGGGTTCCGGTATGCGGACGGCCGCGCGCCGAGCGCGACCCAGCCCGAAGGATGCCTGACGGGAGTCGCGCAATGAACGATCGCCAACCAGCTTCGGCGCTGCCGTACGAAGGCGTGCGCGTGATCGAGATGACGCACATGGTCATGGGCCCGACCTGCGGGATGCTGCTCGCGGATCTCGGTGCGGAAGTCATCAAGATCGAACCGATCGCGGGTGACAGCACGCGTGCGCTGCGCGGTTCCGGCGCGGGCTTCTTCGGGATGTTCAACCGCAACAAGAAGAGCCTGGCGGTCGACGTGAAGGATCCGCGCGGGCTCGAGATCGTGCGGCGGCTCGTCGCGACGGCGGACGTGTTCAGCGAGAACTTCAAGAGCGGCACGATGGACCGGCTCGGCCTCGGTCATGCCGCGCTGTCCTCGCTGAATCCCCGCCTGGTGTACGTGTCGCACAAGGGCTTCCTGCCGGGGCCGTACGAACATCGCACCGCGCTCGACGAAGTCGTGCAGATGATGGGCGGCCTCGCATACATGACGGGCCCCGAAGGCCGGCCGTTGCGCGCAGGCTCGAGCGTCAACGACATCATGGGCGGGATGTTCGGCGCGATCGGCGCAATGGCCGCGCTCGCGCAACGCGAACGCACGGGGTGCGGCCAGCAGGTGCAGAGCTCGCTGTTCGAGAACAACGTGTTCCTCGTCGCGCAGCACATGATGCAGTTCGCGGTGACGGGGCAGGCCGCGTCGCCGATGCCGAGCCGCATTTCCGCATGGGCGGTCTACGACGTGTTTTCGGTGAGGGACGGCGAGCAGATCTTTCTCGCGGTCGTGTCGGACACGCAGTGGGCGCTGTTTTGCGACGCGTTCGGCCTCGCCGCGCTGAAGGACGATGCGCGCCTTGCGACGAACAACCTCCGCGTGCAGGCCCGCGAGTGGCTGCTGCCCGAACTGCGTGCGCGGCTCGCCGCGCATTCGGCCGCGGAGATCGGCGCGATCTTCGAATCGATCGGCCTGCCGTATGCGCCGATCACGAAGCCGCAGGACCTGTTCGACGATCCGCATCTGCTCGCGACCGGGGGCCTCGAAGCCGTGACGCTGCCGGCCGACGCGAGCAGCGCCGGCCGGCCGGTCGACACGCGCACCGCGCTGCTGCCGCTCACGCTCGCGGGCGAGCGCCTGCGGCTGCGCTCGGCGCCGCCCGCGCTCGGCCAGGACACGTGCGTGCTGCTCGGCGAGCTGGGTTATACGCCGGACGAGGCCCGCGCGCTGATCGACGCCGGCGTCGTCGCGGGGCGGCACGGGCACGGTGCGAACGAGTTGCCGCCGGACGTACCGGGCGTACCAAGCGATATGCCTTCGCCGAACGAAGCGGCGAGCGCGTAGCGCCGCTGCAATCCATCGAACCAACAAAAGGGCATCCCGGCCGCGCGCTCGCGCGGGCGCGGACCGCCGCATCCACGGAGACAACCATGACATCCGCTTCCCCGGCGCTGGCCGCCGATCGCGAGACCGACGCGTCGATCGAGCAACGGGCCGTGCGCAAGGCAGCATGGCGCTTCATTCCGCTGCTCGCGCTCGCGTACTTCTTCAACTATCTCGACCGCACGAGCGTCGGGTTCGCGGCGCTGACGATGAACCGCGATCTCGGCCTGACCGCGACGCAGTTCGGCTGGGGCGCGGGGATCATGTTCGCGGGCTATTGCGTGTTCGAAGTGCCGAGCAATCTCGCGCTGTACCGCTTCGGTGCGCGGCGCTGGCTCGCGCGCATCATGATCACGTGGGGGCTCATGGCGGCGGCGACCGCCCTCGCGACGGGGCCGACCAGCTTCTATGCGATCCGGCTGCTGCTCGGCATCGGCGAGGCCGGCTTTTTCCCCGGCGTGATCTTCTTCCTCGCCGTGTGGTTTCCCGCGAGCTACCGCACGCGGGTGCTCGCCTGGTTCACCGTGTCGACACCGCTGTCGTCGCTGATCGGCGGCCCGCTGTCGACGTGGCTGCTGCAGCTTGACGGCGCGCTCGGCCTGGCCGGCTGGAAGTGGATGTTCATCGTCGAAGGGCTGCCCGCGTGCGCGCTCGGCTTTCTCGTTCTGAAGCGCCTGTCCGACTCACCGGCCACGGCTGCGTGGCTGTCGGACGACGAGCGTACCGCGCTGCAGCGCGCGTTCGAGCGCGAAGGCGCCGCCGCTGGCCGCAAGAAGAGCTTCGGCGTCGCGCTGCGAGACGTGCGCGTGTACCTGCTCGCGCTGATCTCGTTCGGCTTCACGATGGGCTCGTACGGAATCGGCATCTGGCTGCCGCAAATGCTGAAGGCGCACGGGATGTCGACGATGCAGACCGGCTGGCTGTCCGCGCTGCCGTACTTCTTCGCGACGATCGCGCTGCTGTGGTGGGCGAAGCGGGTCGACCGGCGCGGCGCACCGGTCGCGAACCTCGCGATCGGGCTGTTCATCGGCGCGGTGGCGCTTGGCGTGTCGACCCATTTCCTGACGCTCGGGCCCGCGCTCGTCGGCATCACGCTCGCGCTGATCGGCACGATTGCCGGACGCACGATCTTCTATACGCTGCCTTCGCGCTTCCTGTCGGGCCAGGCGGCGGCCGGCGGCCTGGCGCTGATCAATTCGATCGGCGCGCTCGGCGGATTCGCGGGCCCGTATCTCGTCGGCTACCTGAAGGACAGCTTCGGCACCTTCACGGCCGGGATGCTCGGCCTCGCGATCGTCCTGGCGATCACGACGCTGCTGACGCTGTCGCTGTACGCGTTTGACCGGAGCGAATGACATGACCCTTTCGATCAAACGACGCCGGCTGCTCGGCGCGGCCGCCGCCTCGCTCGCCGTCCCTGCATGGGCCGATACGCGCACGCCGGCCGAAAACGGAACTCCCCGCATGACGACGCAAGGCAACTATCTCGCGGTACGAAACGACTGGCTCGCGTCCGCGCTCGAACCCGCACTCGAACCGGATCTGCCGATCGTCGATGCGCATCACCACTTCTACGAGCGGCCGGGCTGGATCTATATGCTCGACGACTATCTGCAGGATGCGCACTCCGGTCACAACATCCAGGCATCCGTCTACATGCAGGCGCTGACGCGCTATCGCGATGCGGGGCCGGTCGAACTGAAGCCCATCGGGGAGACGGCTTACATCGCCGGCGTGACCGAGCCGCTTCAGCGAAGCGGCCCGGCCGTCGCGAAAGGCATCGTCGGGCACGCGGACCTGCGGCTCGGCGAGCGCGTGCGCGACGTGCTCGAAGCGCATCTCGACGCGGGGCGCGGCCGCTTTCGCGGCGTTCGACACCTGAGCACCTGGGATGCCGATCCGTCGCTCGCGAACCCGTTGTCGGCGGTGCCGCGGGGGTTGCTGCTCGATCCCGCGTACCGGGCCGGCGTCGCGCAGCTCGCGCCGCTCGGGCTGTCGTACGACGCGTGGCTGTTCTTTCCTCAATTGCCCGAGCTGTTCGATCTGGCGAAGGCGAACCCCGACACGCGGATCATCGTCAATCACTGCGGCGGCGTCGTGCGGATCGCGAGCTATGCGGACAAGCGGCCGGAAGTCTTCCAGCGCTGGTCGGCGTCGATGCGCGAACTCGCGCGGTTGCCGAACGTATTCGTGAAGGTGGGCGGCCTCGGGATGCGGATCAACGGTTTCGATTTCGAAAAGGGTGCGCGGCCGCCGTCGTCCGAACAGCTCGCGGATGCCTGGAAGCCGTGGATGCTTACCTGCATCGAAGCGTTCGGCGCCGAGCGCTGCATGTTCGAGAGCAATTTCCCGGTCGACAAGGGCTCGTATTCCTACGTGAACGGCTGGAACGCGTTCAAGCGGCTGACCGCGCACGCGAGCCCGAACGAGCGCGATGCGCTGTTCCGCGGGACCGTTTCGCACGTCTACCGGCTCGGCTGACGCGTATCGCGCGCGCCGCCTTGCGCTCAGCCCGTCTCGACCAGCGCCGCGAGCCGGGCGAGCGCCATGCGCCAGCCGGCTTCGTTGTCGGTGACCGGCACACCGGGCGGCACACCGTCGTGCACCGCCTCGACGCGCGTGCCGCCTGCTTCGTCGGACAGCGTGATCGTGATCGTCATGGCGCCGCGCAGCATCGGATCGTCGGTTTCGAACACGTCGATTTCGACGATCCGCTCGTCGGGCACGAGCGTCACGAAGCGGCCGTGATAGGTGTCGGTGTGCGCGGTGGTCTTGCCGGCGCCGTCCGACGGTTCGTCGTAGCTCAGCGACACGCGCAGCGCGCCGCCTTCGCGTGCGTCATAGGCGTGGACGCGGCATGTCATGCCGTCGGGCACCTTCCATTGTTCGACCGCGTGCGGGTCGAGCAGCGCGCGGTAGACGCGCCCGCGTGGTGCGTTCAGGTGCCGGCTGACCCGGGTCGAATGCGTGTGCATGTGCAGCATGTCGCCTCCCGCGGAATGTGCGCGACGGTGCACGCCGGATGCCGGCGTGTCGTCATGCTTCCTTCAGGAATCCTAGGCGCGCGCGCGACGGCATGCAATCAGACCGTACACGCGCCCGCATTCAGCGCAACGCGGCCGCGAATTCGTCGAGCTGCGTGATGCAGATGTTCCAGCCTTCGAAGAACCCGAGCGCCTCGTGGCGCTCGCGCGTCGCCGCGTCGGGATGCATCACGCGCGCCTCGTAGCGGCAGCCGGCGGCGTCGTCGGCCATCGTGATGATGGCCGTGAAGCCCAGCCACGGCACCTGCGGCCGCCAGCCGCCGGCGAGCATCGACGTGAACGCGATCCGCGCTTCCGGCACGATTTCGAGGAAGCAGCCGGGGTTGTCGCTCGTGCCGCCGTCGGGGCCGCGCATGAACGTGTGGAAGGCGCCGCCCGGGCGCAGGTCGAACGCGCGCACTTCGGTGGTCCACGGTTTCGGGCACCACCACTCCTTCAGCAGTTCAGGGTCGGTCCAGGCGCGCCAGAGCGCCTGGCGCGGCGCGCGCAGCGTGCGGGTAATGACGAGGTCATGGGTTTCGGCGGGGTCGACGGGGGTGGTTGACATGCGCTTGCTCCTCCTGGTGGCGGCGTTCGACGAATTCCACGAGACGATCGGAGCGCGCTTCCCACAGCGCGCGCTGCGCGGCGAGCCACTGCTCGGCTTCCGCCAGCCGGCTGCCGACCAGCTCGCAGGTGCGCGAGCGGCCGGCCTTGCGGGTCTGGACGAGGCCGCTGCGCTCGAGCACCGCGACATGCTTCATGAACGACGGCAGCGCCATGTCGAACGGCGCGGCCAGTTCCGATACGGTCCGCCCGCCGTCACCGAGCGCGCTGACGATCGCGCAGCGCGTCGGATCGGCGAGTGCGTGGAATACGTCGCTGATACCGGGTTGAAAGTTAGCCATGTGGCTAAGCATAGGCGATGCAACGGGAATTTTCATCGCTTAGGATGATGGGGCGGCAACACGCGCCCCCGCGCCGTGTTGCCGGGCACCGGCCGCCGTTGCACACGCATCGGGCGCATGCCGGTGTTCCTTTGAGTCCGGGCGCATGCCGCCGAATGCGTGCCGTGCGCCCGATTGCCGGAGAGGGTATGACCGAATCCGTTACCGTCCGCCGCGTCGATGCGAGCGAAGCGCGTGCCTGCGTCGACGCGCTCGCCGACGTGCTGATCGATTGCGTCGAAGGCGGCGCGTCCGTCAGCTTCTTGTTGCCGATCGAGCGTTCGACGGCCGTCGCGTTCTGGACGCGCGTCGCCGACGGCGTCGCGAACGGCGAGCGCATCCTGCTCGTCGCCGAGGACGCCGCCGGCCGGATCGTCGGCACCGTGCAGCTTGTGACCGCGCAGCCGGAGAACCAGCCGCATCGCGCGGACGTCGCGAAGATGCTGGTGTCTCCGCATGCACGCCGGCAGGGTGTCGCCGCGCGGCTGATGGCGGCCGCCGACGAAGCCGCGCGCGACGCCGGCAAGACCGTGCTCGTGCTCGACACCGTGACGGGCGGCGACGCCGAGCGCTTGTACGAGCGGGCCGGCTGGCAGCGCGTCGGCGTCGTGCCGAACTATGCGCTGATGCCTGACGGCGTGTTGTGCGCGACGACGTATTTTCACAAGCAGCTCGTGTAACGGGGCGGGAGGCGATCGCGGCGAGGTTCGCGATCGACGCGCGTGCGGCGGCGCGCGGCCGTGGGCCGGAAGCCGGGTGGAACGGAAAAGCCGGCCGGCGGCGTCGCGGCTCCGATATATTCGTGCTGGAAAGACCCACCAGCACACCCACGGAATCGTCGCCTCGATGAAACGCTCCCACGTCGCCTTCGCCCTCACGGGCCTGCTCGTCGCGCTGCCGATCGCCGCCTACGCGCTCGTCAAGCCGCTGCGCGTCGTCGCGCCCGCGCTGCTTCGCGGCGTGTCATGTCCGAGCGCGGACATCTGCACGGACGATGCCGCGCAGCTCGGCGCCGCGCAGCAGCTCTATCGCGACGGCTACGCACGCGCGGCGGCGGCCGTGGGTCCGTTTCGCGACGCACCGCGCGTCGTGTTCTGCTCGACGCGCGAATGTGCGGACAAGTTCGGCCTCGGCGAACGCGCGGCACTGACGCTCGGGGATTTCGGCGTGGTCGTCGCGCCGCGCGGCTGGCAGACTTACTTTCTCGCGCACGAACTGATCCACCACCGTCAGGCCGAAGTGCTCGGCAACCTCGCGGTCGCGACCAAGCCGCGCTGGCTGATCGAAGGGATGGCGTATGCGCTTAGCGACGATCCACGTCATCCGCTGACGGAACCGTTCGAGTCGTGGCGCGCGCGATTCGGCGCATGGTATGCCGCGCTGGGCCGGCAGCCGCTGTGGGACGCCGCACGGGCCGTGGAATAGCGATCGCGCGCGACTCGCGCTCGCTACGCCGCTACGCCGGCACGGCCGGATCGTCGGGCTGGCCGGCGAGCGTGCGCCGCCCCGCGTCGAGGATCTCATCGGCCAGCGCCGGATCGGTGCTGGCGATCGCGCGCGACAGCACGAGCGCGCCGACCATCTGGTTGAACACCGCGATCGCGTCCCGGCGCGTATCCGCCGCGGCCGCGCCTTCCGCGGCCACCATCCGTTCCAGCCGGTCGAGATATGCGGCGACGCCGTGCGCGTAGCAGGCGCGTGCCGCGTCGGTCAGGCGTGGCGCTTCGCCCGCGAAGCCGGACAGCGGGCAGCCGGCTTCGACGTTGTCGCGATGCGTGGTCGACAGGTACGACGTCACCTGTTGCGCGACGCTGCCGGCGCTCGGCGAATCCGCGCGGTCCTGCATGGCCTTTTCCATCACCGCGGCGACCAGCGCATCCTTCGATTTGAAGTGGTTGTAGAAGCCGCCCTGCGTGAAGCCGGCTTCCTTCATCAGTTCCGTCAAACCGACCGCGTCGACACCGCGCACCCGGAACAGCCGCTCGGCGGCCGCGACGATCGCATTGCGGTTGTCGGCTGCCTGCTGTCTCGAGACGCCCATCGATCCCTCCCTCATTCCGGTCATTACGTCGATTGAAAAACACAATGGTGATCACCATTGACGTGGTCAACGCGCGCTGACACAATGCATCGCAAAGACAATGGTGATCGACATTGACATCCAGTGTAGCCGACTTCGCAAATGAAGCGAAGCGCCTTGCGCGGCACGGATGGAGGTCGGTCTGGTCTGGGTGCAGCGGGGCGCGGGCAGCGGGACGAGCCTGCGATCCGGTACCGGCGGTGCAACGGCTCGGTACGCGATGGCGGCATGGTTTCATTCACACGATGAAAGGAAGGGTCATGAAGATCGAAGGTGCAGTCGTTTTCGTCACGGGCGCGAACCGCGGGCTTGGGCTCGAGTTCGCGAAGCAGGCGCTCGAACGCGGGGCGCGGAAGGTCTATGCGGGCGCGCGCGATCCGGCCAGCGTGACGCTGCCGGGCGTGGTGCCCGTGAAGCTCGACGTGACCGATCCGGCGGCGGTCGCCGCGGCCGCCGACGCCGCGCGCGACGTCACGCTGCTGATCAACAACGCAGGCATCGCGCGGTTCGGCAGCCTGACCGACGACGGTGCGGTCGACGCGCTGCGCGATCATCTCGAAACCAACGTGTTCGGGATGCTGGCGATGTCGCGCGCATTCGCGGCAACGCTTGCCGGCCACGGCGGCGGCGCGATCCTGAACGTGCTGTCCGTCGCGAGCTGGGTGAACCGGCCGATCCTGTCGGGCTACGGTGTGTCGAAGTCGGCCGCGTGGGCGGTGACCAACGGGCTGCGGCATTCGCTGCGCGAGCAGCGCACGCAGGTGGTGGGGCTGCATGCCGGCTTCATCGATACGGACCTGACACGCGGCCTGGACGTGCCGAAGGCGACGCCGGCCGACGTCGTGCGCCAGGCATACGACGCGATCGAATCCGGAGCGGAGGAGGTGGCCACCGACGACTTCACGCGGCAGGTGAAGGCCACGCTGTCGGCCGGTGTTTATCTGGACGAGGCGACGCCGGTCTGACGTCGCCTGCAAAAGACAGCCCGCCGTGCGCCCATGCGCGCGGCGGGCGCGGTCGTCAGACCGTGGTGTCGATGATGCCGGGGATCTTCACGTCCGGGTTCACGTCCGCGTCGTAGTCGACGCCGGCGATCTCGAAGCCGAACAGACGCAGGAATTCGGTCTTGTAGCCGGCGAAGTCGGTCATCTCGTACAGGTTGTCGTTCGTGACCTTGTCCCACATCGCGACGACCTTGCCCTGCACTTGCGGATCGAGTTCCTTGTAGTCCGCGCGCAGACGGCCTTCTTCGTCGATGTGCGGCGTCGCGCCGTACAGGCTGTCCTTCAGGAGCCCGTACACCTGCTCGATGCAGCCTTCGTGCGAGCCCTGTTCCTTCATCACCTTGAACAGCAGCGACAGGTAGAGCGGCATCATCGGAATCGCCGAGCTCGCCTGCGTGACGACGGCCTTCAGCACCGACACGCGTGCATCGCCGCCGTGCGCGGCCAGCTTGTCGCGGATCGACAGCACCTTCTTGTCGAGATCCTTCTTCGCTTCGCCGATCGAGCCGTTCCAGTAGATGTCGTGCGTGATCTGTTCGCCGAGATACGTGAACGCGGTCGTCTTCGCGCCGTCGGCCAGCACGCCGGCCTCATCGAGCGCGTCGATCCACATCTGCCAGTCCTCGCCGCCCATCACGGCGACGGTGCCATCGATCTCTTCCTGCGTCGCCGGCTCGAGCGAGACTTCGCGGATCACTTCCTTGTCGGTGTCGAGGCCGCGGAACGTGACCGCTTTGCCGACCGGCTTCAGCGTCGAGCTGATCGTCTCGCCCGTCTTCGGATGCGTGCGGCGCGGTGCCGCGAGGCTGTAGACGACCAGGTCGACCTTGCCGAGATCCTGCTTGATGGTGTCGATCGTGACCTGCTTCACCTTGTCGGAGAATGCGTCGCCGTTGATGCTGCGCGCATAGCGCCCCTTTTCCGCGGCGAATTTCTCGAACGCGGCGCTGTTGTACCAGCCGGCGGTGCCCGGCTTCGTTTCGCTGCCGGCGCGCTCGAAGAACACGCCCAGCGTGTCCGCGCCCGAGCCGAATGCGGCCGAGATCCGGGCGGCGAGGCCGTAGCCGGTCGACGCGCCGATCACGAGCACCTTCTTCGGGCCGTTGGCGATCGGGCCATGCGAAGTCACGTAGTCGATCTGTTCCTTGACGTTGGCTTCGCAGCCGACCGGATGAGTCGTCACGCAGATGAAGCCACGCACGCGCGGTTTGATGATCATGGGAACCTCTAGTCAGAAAGGCGCGGACGGCCTGAAATCGGAAAAATCCCGCGCATTGTAATGGAAGCGGGCGGTGACGACAGTCGCAATCGCCCCGGAGTCGAGCCACCGCCACGGCGATTCGCGTCGCCGTCTGTTATTTCTCTCTTGACAGAAATAACTGAAAAAACTAAATTTCCCGACATGGAACTCACACCGATTGCCGAACGATTCATTCTCCACTGGGGCGAAATGGGCTCGCGATGGGGCGTCAACCGCACCGTCTCGCAGATTCACGCGCTGCTGTACCTGGCCGGGCGGCCGGTTGCCGCCGACGAGATCGCCGAGACGCTCAACGTCGCGCGCTCCAACGTCAGCACGAGCCTGAAGGAGCTGCAGGCGTGGCGGCTCGCGAAGGTCGTGCACGTGCTGGGCGATCGCCGCGACCATTTCGAGACGTCGACCGACATCTGGGAACTGTTCAAGCTGATCGTCGAAGGGCGGCGGCAGCGCGAGATCGAACCGACGCTCACGGTGCTGCGCGATTGCCTGACGAGTCCCGAGATCGCCGACGAAAGCCGCGAGACCGAACAGCGCATCCGCGACACGCTGCAGTTCGTCGAGACACTCACCACCTGGTCGGACGAGATGCTGCGGCTCAAGCCCGACACGCTGATGAAGGCGCTCGGGATCGGCGCGAAGATCAGCCAGACGGTCAGGCGCAAGTCGTCGAAGTAAGCGGTATCGGAAGTGCGGGCGCGCAGCCCGCTTTTTTTGAGATTGTTATTTCTGTCGTTACAGAAATAACTGTAAATAGAGGATGAAAATGAACGAGGCCCTGCTGTCGATTCGCCGGCATGCCGCACCACGGAGTGCGACATGAACATCCTCGTCTGCGGCGCGAACGGGTTCATCGGGCGGGCGTTGTGCGCGCGGCTGGAAGCCGGCGGCCATCGCGTGCTGCGCGGCGTGCGGCACGCAGTCGGCCCGCACGATGTCGCGATCGATTTCGCGAAGGATATCGATCCCGACGCGTGGCTGGCCCGGCTGGTGGGCGTCGACGTCGTGATCAACGCGGTCGGGATCCTCACCGACCGGCGCGATGCGACGCTCGACACCGTGCATTGCGCGGCGCCCTGCGCGCTCTTCACCGCATGCTGCCGCGCCCGCGTGCGGCGCGTGATCCAGATCTCGGCGTTGGGCGTCGAGCGTGGCGACACGCCGTATTTCGCCAGCAAGTACGCAGCCGACACCTTCCTGCAGACGCTGCCGCTCGACTACCGGATCGTGCGGCCCGCGCTCGTCTACGGCGCGACCGGCACGTCGGCACGGTTCTTCCGGATGCTCGCGAGCCTGCCCGTGCACGCGTTGCCGGCGGGCGGCCATCAACGGCTGCGCCCCGTGCACGTCGACGATCTCGCCGAACTCGTCGCGCGGCTCGTCGTTTCGCCGGCGGCCGGCAATTCGGTCATCGACGCGGTCGGTGGTGATGAAGTCGAATACCGCGAGATGCTGAGCGGCTATCGCGCCGCGTTGGGCTTCCCGCCGGCAGCCCGCATTGCGCTGCCGGGCCCGCTGGTCGGCGCGGCAGCCGCGTCGAGCGTGACGTCGAACGGCACGATGAACGGCAGATACGACGCGGCGAGCATCAGCACCATCGCGATGCATCCGGCGGCGGCGAACAGATAGGCCGCCGCACCCTCGCGT
>NZ_VWWG01000092.1:0-27720 GCF_011753085.1 Burkholderia sp. Tr-862 | reverse complement strand
CGCGCTGCCGATCTGGCGAGCCGCGCACGCGCATCGTCGACGCCCCGCGCCGCGAGCCACGCCGCGGCCGCGTCGGGTGCCGGCACGGTCATCGGCCATTGCCGGCAGCGGCTGATGATGGTCGGCAGCAGCCGGTCGATGCGCGCCGACACCAGCAGGAACACGACGCCCGACGGCGGCTCCTCCAGTGTCTTCAGCAACGCGTTCGACGCGGCGACGTTCAGCGCCTCGGCCGGATACAGCACGACGACGCGCGCGCCGCCGCGGTGCGAACCGACCCCGCAGAAATCGAGCAACGCACGCACCTGCTCGATCTTGATCTCCTTGCTCGGCGCGCGCGTCTTCTTGCCGCCTTCATCGGCGTCGGCCGGCTTCGCGTCGTCGACCGCGCCCGGCGCTTCGCCCGCGAGCACCTCGGGCAGCACGATCCGGTAGTCCGGATGGTTGCCCTGCGCGAACCACGTGCAGGCCGCGCAGGTGCCGCACGGCTCGCCGTTCGGCTGCGGCGCTTCGCACAGGAAGCCCTGCGCGAGATGCTGCGCGAACTGCAGCTTGCCGATTCCGGCCTGGCCGTGCAGCAGCAGCGCATGCGGCCACTGCGGGCGCAGTTGCTGGAGGCGGTTCCAGTCGTCGGTCTGCCACGGATAGATCATGTGGTGCGTTCCTTCGGGTTACAGCGCGGCGAGCACGCGTTCGAGCTGCTGGCGGATCTCGGGAATCGACTGCGTCGCGTCGACGATCGCGAAGCGGTGCGGCGCCTCTTCCGCGCGCCGCAGGTATTCGCCGCGGGTGCGCGAGAAAAACGCGTCCGACTCGCTTTCGAACTTGTCGGGCATGCGCACGGCGCCGCGGCGCTCGCTCGCCACCTGCGGCGCGACGTCGAACAGCACCGTCAGGTCGGGCTGGAAGCCGCCCTGCACCCAGCGCTCGAGCGTCTCGAGCTTGTCGCGCGGCAACCCGCGGCCGCCGCCCTGGTACGCGAATGTCGCGTCGGTGAAGCGATCGGACACGACCCAGTCGCCGCGCGCGAGCGCGGGCTCGATCACGAGCGCGAGGTGTTCGCGCCGTGCCGCGAACATCAGCAGTGCTTCGGTCTCGAGATCCATCGGCTGGTTCAGCAGGATCTCGCGCAGCTTCTCGCCGAGCTGCGTGCCGCCCGGCTCGCGGGTGACGACGACCTGCCGTCCGCTCACGGCCAGCTTCGCCTGGAGACGTTCGCAGAACCATTGCAGGTGGGTCGTCTTCCCCGCCCCGTCGATGCCTTCGAACGTGATGAATTTACCGCTCGCCATTATTGACCTCGTATGTACTTGTCCACGGCCTTGTTGTGATCGCCGAGCGAGTCCGAGAACACGCTCGTGCCGTCGCCCTTCGCAACGAAATAGAGCGCGCCCGTCTGGGCCGGATTGATCGCCGCCTGCAGCGAGGCGACGCCCGGCAGGGCGATCGGCGTCGGCGGCAGCCCGCGGCGCGTATAGGTATTGTAAGGAGTGTCGGCCTGCAGGTCGCGCTTGCGCAGGCGGCCGTCGTACGCGTCGCCGAGGCCGTAGATCACCGACGGATCGGTCTGCAGCGGCATCCCGATGCGCAGCCGGTTCGCGAACACCGCCGCGACGAACGTGCGGTCAGCCGCGTGGCCCGTTTCCTTTTCGACGATCGACGCAATCGTCAGCGCTTCGTAAGGCGTCTTGTACGGCAGCCCCGGCGCGCGCGCGGCCCATGCTTCGTCGAGACGCGTCTGCATCAGGTGGTACGCGCGCCGATAGATGTTCAGGTCGCTCGTGCCCTTGTCGAACAGGTAGGTGTCGGGGAAGAACAGCCCCTCGCCGCTGCCGCGCTGGATCGCGGCGTCCGACGCGCCGATCGCGCGCAGCAGCTCGGCGTCGCTCATGCCGGCGCTCGCGTGCGCAAGATCGGGATTGCCGTCGATTTCCGCGCGCATCCGCTTGAAGGTCCAGCCCTCGATCACGGTCGCGACGTACTCGTTCACGTCGCCGCGCGCGATCTTCTGCAGTACGTCGTACGGCGTGATGCCGGTCTTGAATTCGTAGTTGCCTGACTTGAGCCGGCTCGACAACCCGAGCAGGCGCGTCATCGCGACGAAGCCGAGCGGCTCGACCGGCACGCCGCCGCGCTTGAGCTGCAGCGCGACGCTCTTCACACTGCTGCGCGGTTTGATCGTGACGTCGAGCGACGCGACGCCCAGCAGCAGCGGCCGGGTCGCCCAGTAATACCCGCCGCCCGCGCCGGCAGCGGCCACAACGACGGCCAGCGCCACGACCGTCGCGGCGCATTTCTTCAGTAGGGACATGGAAACGAGACTCAGGTAAGACCCATATAATACTTGCTCGCCTCCGTCAAAGTCAGAGTTGACTGTTCCCTCATTCCATGAGCACACCGTTCGCTTCACCGGCTGCCCAGGCCGCACCTGCCTCGCTCCCCGTTTTCCGCCGCCCGTCCGCCGCCGATTTCGATGCGCCGGGCGCCTGCATGCCGCTCCCGCAGTTCGGCGTGATCGACGTGGCCGGCGACGACGCCGCGACGTTCCTGCACAGCCAGCTCACCAACGACATCGAGCATCTCGATGCCGCGAGTGCGCGCCTGTCCGGCTACTGCTCGGCGAAGGGCCGCCTGCTCGCGTCGTTCCTCGCATGGCGCGCCGGTCACGGCGTGCGCCTGCTGGTCTCGAAGGACGTCCAGGCCGCCGTTCAGAAACGCTTGTCCATGTTCGTGCTGCGCTCGAAGGCGAAACTGTCAGATGCGAGCGACACGCTCGCGGTGGTCGGCTTCGCGGGCGACGTGCGCGATGCGCTGTCGGGCATCTTCGACGCGCTGCCGGACGGCGTGCACGTGAAGGTCGACGGCCCCGCCGGCGCGCTGATCCGCGTGCCTGACGCGGCAGGCCGCAAGCGCTATCTGTGGATCGGGCCGCGTGCGGAAGTCGACGCGCGCCTCGCCGCGCTCGGCAGCACGCTGCCGGTCGTGTCGCCGGCCGTATGGGACTGGCTCGACGTGCGCGCGGGCGAGCCGCGCATCACGCAGCCGGCCGTCGAACAGTTCGTGCCGCAGATGGTCAACTTCGACGTGATCGGCGCCGTTAACTTCAGGAAGGGGTGCTACCCGGGCCAGGAAGTCGTCGCGCGCAGCCAGTACCGCGGCACGATCAAGCGCCGCACCGCGCTCGCGCACGTTGCCGGCGAGACCGACACCGTGCATGCCGGCGTCGAGCTGTTCCACAGCGACGACCCGGGCCAGCCGTGCGGAATGATCGTCAATGCGGCGGCCGCACCCGCGGGCGGCGTCGACGCGCTCGTCGAAATCAAGCTGGCCGCGCTCGACAGCGGCACCGTGCACCTCGGTGCGGCCGACGGCCCGACGCTCGCGTTCGACGCGCTGCCGTACGCATGGCCGACGGAAGCGTGACGCACTGATAACCTGTTCGCACGCCGGTTCGCACATGGCGGCCGGCGCACGATGTTTCCTGCGAGAGATTCGCCCGATGTGTCTGATTGCCTTCGACTGGCAGCCTGATGCCGCCGCCGGTCCCGTCTTTACCCTCATCGCCAATCGCGACGAATTCTTTCGCCGTACGAGTGCGCCGCTTTCGTGGTGGGAGGACGTGCCGGGTGTGCTGGCCGGCCGCGATCTCGAAGCGGGCGGCACGTGGCTCGGCGTGTCCCGCGACGGCCGCTTCGCGGCGCTGACCAATTACCGCGCGCCGTTCGACATTCGCGCGGGCGCACCGACCCGCGGCAAGCTCGTGTCCGATTTCCTCGGCGGCCCGCCGGTCGCGCCGCTCGATTATCTCGGCGCGCTGGCCGAGCACTCGGCCGTGTACAACGGCTTCAACCTGCTGGTCGGCGACTGGAAACGGCGCGAACTCGCGTGGTTCTGCAACCGCCCGGCCGAAGGCGAAACTGCCGTCGCCCCGCCGGTCGCGGTCGCCGCCGGCGTGCATGCGCTGTCGAACGCGCGGCTCGATACGCCCTGGCCGAAAGTCGTGCGCAAGCGCGCGGAACTCGGCACGCTGCTCACCGACAATCCGACCCCGTCGCTCGACGAACTGATCGAGCTGATGCGCGATCCGCACGTCGCGGACGACGACGCGCTGCCGCACACCGGCATTCCGATCGAGCGCGAGCGTGCGCTGTCGGCCGCGTTCATCGAGACACCCGAATACGGTACGCGCGGCACGACCGCGCTGCGCGTGACGATGAAGGAAGGCGTGCGGCTGACGGTCGACATCAAGGAACGCTGCGACGACGACGGCTCGCACCGCACCGTTCGCCCGGGCACGTTCGAGCGCACGTTCACGTTCGACATCGACGCGACGCAGCCGCGCTGAGCCTGCGCGTGCGGCGCCCGGGCCTGTTCATACGAATAACGCGCCCTAGGGCGCGCGCGCCATCTCGACGTGCGGCACGCCCACTTCGACGAACCGGTCGCCGATCGTCGTGAAGCCGTGCCGTACGTAGAACGCCACCGCGGCATCCTGCGCGTAGAGCCGCACGACCGGCTCGCCGCGATGCCGTGCCGCCTCCAGCAATGCGTGCAGCACGGCCGATCCGGCACCCTGCCCGCGCGCGTCGGCCAGCACCGCAACGCGGCCGATGGTGCCGGAGCGCAGCAGCCGTCCCGTCGCGACCGCGCGGCGTGTGCCGGTCGCCGCATCCACCTGGTAGGCAACCGCGTGCAGCGACAGTGGATCCTCGTCGTCGAGTTCCCATTCCGGGGGAATCCGCTGTTCGCGCACGAACACCGCATCGCGAATGCGTGCGGCATCACCGCCCAGCACCGTCCAGTCGCCCGTTTCCACCCAGTCGTCGGTCATCGCTTCCTCCGCGCGGCGTCGAGCGCCGCCGCCGTCAAACGTCGTCGAATGCCGCCTTGAGCGCCGCCACCGCGTCGGCATGCGCGGCCCGTACCTCCGGTACGTAGCCGCCCATCTTGAAGAACTCGTGGATCATCCCCGGATAGCAGACCAGTGTGACCGAATTGCCGGCCGCGCGCAGCTTGTCCGCGTACGCGGCGCCCTCGTCGCTCAGCGGATCGTATTCGGCCGTCGCGATCCACGCCGGTGCGACACCGGCGAGCGACGGCGCATCGCGCTTGCCGTCGAGCGGCGCGAAACGCCAGTCGTCGCGATCGGACCGATCCCGCACGTATTGCGTGAAGAACCACTGGATCGTGTCCTGCGTCAGCAGGTAACCATTCGCGAGCCGCGCGTGCGATTCGGTGTCCTGGTAGCCCGTCACGCCCGGATAGATCAGCATCTGCAGCGCAAGGTCGATGCCCGCGTCGCGCGCGAGCACCGCGCAGACGGTCGCGAGCGTGCCGCCCGCGCTGTCGCCGCCGAGCGCGAGCCGCGTGGCGTCGATGCCGAAGGCTGCGGCCTCGCGATGCAGCCAGCGCAATGCGTCGTCGGCGTCGTTCACCGCGGTCGGGAACCGGTGTTCGGGCGCGAGCCGGTAGTCGACCGACAGCACCGCGCACTGCGCGTCGCGCGCGAACATCCGGCACAGCGCGTCGTGCGTATCGACGCTGCCGACCGTGAAGCCGCCGCCGTGGTAATAGACCAGCGCCGGCAGCGGTTCGGCCAGGCTCGGCTCGACCGGCAGGTACAGCCGCGCGCCGATCGAGCGGCCGTCGCGCGTCGGCACGACGCAGGCTTCGATCGAATGCATCGGCGCGGGTGCGACGTCGAGGATCGGCGCGCTCTTCTCGTACGCGGCGCGCGCCTGCTGCGGCGTCTGGTGGTGATAGGACGGACGTTTCGCGCGCTCGACCATGTCGAGCACCTGGGCGATCTTCGGATTCAGCGGCATCGGTGAGGACAGCGCGTGCGGCGCCGTGAGCGGACAAGCGTCACATGATGCCACGCGCGGGTCAGACAAGCTGAACCCGCTGCTTGCCAAAATTACGGCCCTTCAGGCGCCCGAGGAACGCGTCCGGCGCCCGCTCGAGCCCGTGTGCGATCGTCTCGCGGTAATGCAGCCGCTTCGTCGCAACGAGTTTGCTCAGCTCGGCCAGCGCGGGCGGCCACGCGTACGGATGCTCGAACACGATGAAACCCTGCATCGTCAGTCGCGAGCGCAGGATCAGGCCCGGATTCGCGAGCGGCGCGGGCACGCCGTCGTAGGCGGCGATCATCCCGCATACGGCGATCCGGCCGAACGGTCTCCTTGGCTTCATTCGCGCCATATCGCCAATCCGTTGCAGATCCGAGCGCAAAACAAAACGGCCCTGCCTTCGACCAGGCAGGGCCGCTCGTTCCGGCGCTTACGCGTCGCTCGGGCCGGGCTGGACATCCGGCGCCGTGCGCGTGCGTTGGCGCTTGATGTCGCGGCCCACCGCGAGCCGCCGCATGTATTTGAACGTGCCGAGCGCCTTCGCGACGAAGTTGCCGTCGCTGTCGCGCACTTCGCCTTCGCAGTACGCCATCGTCGTCGAACGATGCATCACGCGTCCGTACGCGCGCAGCTCACCGCGCCCCGGCTGCATGAAGTTCACCTTCATCTCGACCGTGACGACGCCGACGCCGTCGTCGGTCAGGCTGCGCGCGGCCATCGCGAGCGCGATGTCCGACAGCGTCATCGTCACGCCGCCGTGCGCGATGCTCCACGTGTTCATGTGCCGCTCGTCGAGCGGCAGCACGATCTCGCTCGCGCCATCCTTCGCGGACACGAGCCGCACGCCGAGCAGATCGACGAACGGGCTTTCGATCGACGGGCCGTCCGTCGGGGATGCCGCGTCGCTCATCGTGCGCTTTCGGAGAAATAGTCGACGCACTGGCGCGATTCGGCCACCGCAACGACGAATTTCTTCACTTCCTGGTGAACCGGATGCACCTGGTACGCATCGAGCGCGGCCTGGTCCGTGAAATCGGACACGAGCACGACGTCCGACGTCGCGTCGAGGCCGGGCGTCGCCACGCCGACGTCGAGCTGCAGGATGCCCGGCACGAGATCGCGGCAGCCTTCGAGCTTTTCCTTCAGCTTCAGCGCGTTCTGCGCACGCGTGCCGCCTTCCGCCGATTCCTTCAACTTCCACATGACGATATGTCTGATCACTTCGTTCGCTCCAGTTCGTGGTGGTTCCGCGATTCGCGTAGAACCCTTACCAGTGGGGCATCAACTGCCCTTTCATCGTTCGCTCACGTTCGTCGGAAATCGCGCCCAGCCGACGAAAAGGCGGGTATCAAAGCAGGGGCAATTTTAAACTTCCCACGACGATCCCCGCTTTTTCACCGCGCCACTTACCGACGTCAAGATCCGACAAGCGAAAGCAGGCAACAAGCCTACCAAACTTACCGACGGCAATGGACTGTATCTCGAGGTGCGTCCATCAGGCTCGAAGCGCTGGCGATACCGATACGGATCAGGCGACGGTCGCCGCATTCAATCCCGCTTACGTTTCTGTCTCCCCGAGGAGCTACGTCACCAAACAAGTATTCGATGACAAGCCGGGCGTCGGGTGGATGATCTATTTGCCGAAGGTCGTCACGCAATAGAGATCCGGCTCGTCGAGCAAGATCTCCTCCCCGCCTTCAAGGATCTGTAAGCGCGATGCCGGCTCGAAAGTGCGCACCGGCATCGTCAGTTAGAACGGCCCCACCGGCTGCGCCGCGCCGTCCCGGCTATAAATGCTCAGCTCGTCGCGCTTCACTTGATCAATTGCAGCACGTCGCGAAAGCGCGGATGCCGACTGGATCCGAGCCATTCGAACCCGATCATCTCGACGGTCGCAATCTCCACGCCGTTCGCCCCGAGCCTGTCGATCGCCGCTTCTCGATCGACCGTTTTGCGGGAACCCACAGCGTCGCTGACCACCGTGACTTTACGGCCGCTCCGCAACAAGCCGAAGGCCGTTTGCAACACGCAGACATGTGCCTCGCAACCGGCCACGATGACGCTGTTGCGTTCGGCCGGAAGCGCATCGGCCAGACCATCCGCGCACGCGTCGAAATGGTCCTTGGCCACAGTGTCCGAGCACAACCCTCTGATCTCCGACACGCTCTCGCCGAGCCGGAGCGGGGTTTGTTCGGTCCCGATGACCGGCACCTCGAATATCCGGGCAATACGGCCGAGTCGAACGGCCTGCGCCACGACAGACGCCCCATCGTGGATCGCCGGCATCAGTCGTGTCTGAAAATCGACCAATACGAGCACTGAATCGTCGGGTACGTGCAGCACCGCGCATTCTCCAAAATGATGTAAGGGCAACCTCGTCCACCGCTGATCATCGATGCAACACCCGGCCCCGCGAAGGACCGAAATCGAAAGCGGAGGACGCCTCCAAGCCTACCAAATTTGTCGGCGCCGACGGGCGATCGCACACATAGCGGTTCAGGCCGGAACTCGGAAGCGGCATAGCGCGACCGCACTCGGCTCCATGCCGGGAACACCGATTGCTAAGGCGCCGGACGCGTCGAATTCGCCGAATCCGCCGTCGTCGGTTCAACCACCCGACAAGCACCGGAAAATGGCCTATACCGACATCCATTGCCGATCGATTCTCGCCCAATCTCAAATTCGATTATTTTCAATTCATCCCGATTCGAACATTTTACCGACCCATCTGGAAATAATTTCATCCGATTTTCAAGCAATCATCCAAGAGTTTTCAAAAACATTATTGACTCCATCTTTATCGGAACTTTAGAATCCCCTACGACAGCTTACGTTTCACTTCCCCGCCGCACACGCGCCGCTTCCGGCGCCATGCCGGGGCACCTGTAGAAGAATTCATTCGTGCCTCACCGGGGCGAAGTCTCCTTTTGCTTTTCAATTCGGGCATTAACCGCCTGCCGGTTATTCCGTCCAATTCGCCCGCATCACGTCCGGATTAAATCGCGCATTCAACCGAATGTCGCCGCACCGGACAAAGCAGGCCGAGCGCCCGCTGATTCGATCATTCTCAAAAAAAATCGCCATTCATCAGGAGGGACATGACATGCATCGTTTCGCGAAGTCGCTTTGTATGGGACTCGTCTGCGCCGGCCTGCTCGCGGCCTGTAACGACGACGACGTCAAGCCGGCCAATCCGCCGTCGAACCAGGCCGCACTGTCGTTCCGCATGGACGCCGGTGGACAGATCAACGCGTTCTACCGGCAGGACCAGGTCGCCGCGCATCTGCTGGTGCGCTCATCGACGAAACCGCGCCTGCTCGTGGTGTTTCCGGCCGGCAACAGCGGCACCGGGCTGTGGTTCGACGATACGGCGCAGCCGGTGAACTGGAGCCTCGACACGCCGCCCGCCGCGCTGTCGGCGCCCGACTCGCACGGTCGTCCGCTGCACGGCATCGGTGCCGACGTGTCGGTCGACACCGATACGCTGACGATCCGCCAAGGCGTGCTCAGCAACGTGCGCTTCCTGCGCGACTTCAACGGTGGCGCGACGATTCCGCCGGAGATCGTCACCGCCCCGACGATCCAGGGCAGCGCCGCGCAATGGCAGCGCGACAGGATCGACGGCGCCCCCGGCTATGCGCTGCGCATCACGCTGCGCGACGGCGGCAGCATCGCGCCGGCCGCAGGCGGCAAGCTCGTGCTGCGCGCGGCGCCCGGCTCACGCACGCTGAAACTGCACGTCGACGCGCTGTCGGGCGAGACGCCGTTGTCGCCGATCACGCGTGCGGACCTGCTCGCGCCGTCCGTGAACCCCGACCCGGTCAGCCAGAACGTGCTCGAATTCCTGAGCTTCCACGACAAGCTGCTGGCCGGCTCGTGGCAGTACGACACCTACTTCGGCCGCGACACGCTGATCTCGGTGCGCATGCTGATGCCGGTGCTGGAGCCGGCAGCGATCGAGGCCGGCCTGACGTCGGTGCTGAGCCGCCTGTCGAACGACGGCAAGGTCGCGCACGAGGAAGGCATCGGCGAATTCGCGCTGGTCGACAACGCGAAGAAAGGCCGGCCGAACGATGCGACGCCGGCCTACGACTACAAGATGATCGACAGCGACTACCTGCTCGCGCCGATCGCGGCGGCCTGGCTGATCGACGACACACGCGGCCAGGCGCGCGCGGCCGCCTATCTCGCGCAACGCGGCAGCGACGGCCAGACCAACGGCAGCCGGCTCGTCGTCAACCTGCTGCACGTCGCGGCGACCGCGCAGCCGTTTGCGCAGCAGCCGTCGGTCGCGAACCTGATCCGCCTGCGGCCCGGCGAGATCGTCGGCAACTGGCGCGACAGCACCGACGGGCTCGGCGGCGGCGTCTACCCGTACGACGTGAATGCAGTGCTCGTGCCGGCCGCGCTGCGCGCGGCGAACGCGTTCCTCGCGCGCGGCCTGCTCGATCCGTACCTGGACGCCGGGCAACGCGCGACGCTCGCGAACACGGCGACCGAAGCGGCCACCTGGGAACAGCAGGCGCCGCCGCTGTTCCAGGTGAGCGTGCCGGCCGCGCAGGCGGCGACCGACGTGTCGACCTATGCGCCGTCCGCCGGCGTGCCGGCCGGCACCGCGCCGAGCGCGCCGCTGTCGTTCTACGCGCTGTCGCTCGACCAGCAAGGCACCCCGATCCCGGTCATGAATTCCGACGGCGGCTTCGCGCTGCTGTTCGGCACGCCGCCGGACGACGAACTCCAGCGGATCGTCGCCGACGTCACGCGGCCCTTCCCGACCGGGCTCGTCACCGATGTCGGGATGCTGATCGCGAACCCCGCGTATGCGAGCCAGGCGCTGTGGCCGAAGTTCACGAGTTCCGCGTATCACGGCACGGTGATCTGGTCGTGGCAGCAGGCGATGTGGGTCGCCGGGCTCGATCGCCAGCTCGCACGTCAGGACCTGTCGGCCACGACGCGCACGCTGCTGACGCAGGCACGGCAGACGATCTGGCAGGTGATCTCGAACGGACGCGACATGCGCACGTCGGAGATGTGGACCTGGTCGTACGTCAACGGCCAGTACCGGCCAGACGCATTCGGCACGCGCAGCGCGGATGCGACCGAGGCCAACGCGGCGCAGCTGTGGAGCACGACGTATCTCGCGATCCGCGATCCGCAACTGCGCACGGGCAAGTACTGGTGGCAGGCAGCGCAGCGGATTCAGGACGCGCAGCCTGTGAACGCGGCGGCGATTGTGTCGCGATAGTCGGGCCGTCGGTGAAACGAAAGCCCCGCGCGCGGATTCGCGGGCGGGGCTTCGTTCGGGTTGCGCGCCAAACGGCGGTACGTGGCATCGCGCCATTGCCCCGCATCAACGCGCGCCACGTCGCCGGATGCGCGGGGGTCGCGCGTCAGTGCGCGACCACGCGATTGCGCCCGTCGCGCTTCGCCTGGTACAGCCGTTCGTCGACCGCCCGCAGCAACGCATCGACCGTACTCCCGTCGACACCGTACTGCGCGACGCCGACGCTGACCGTCACCTGCACGCGCTTGAAATCCAGCCCGAACGGCGAACTCGCGATCGACGAACGCACGCGCTCGGCCGTCATGCGGGCGCCTTCGAGCGGCATCTCGGGCAACAGCGCCATGAACTCCTCGCCGCCGACCCGCGCGAGCGCACCTGCCGGACGAATCGCCTCGAGACACTGGCGCACGACGCCGCGCAGCACCTCGTCGCCGATCTGGTGCCCGTATGCGTCGTTGATGTTCTTGAAGTTGTCGAGATCGAGCGCCAGCAGGCAAAACGGCGTGCCGTCGCGCTCCGCACGCACGATCTCGCGCTCGACCTGCCCGATGAACTGGCGGCGGTTCGACGCACCCGTCATCGGATCGGTCGCGGCCATGTACTCGAGCTTCTGGTTCGTGCGCCGCAACTCCTGCAACGCGCTATCGGTGCGCGCCATCGATTCCGACAGCCGGCTCATCAGGTCTTCCTGGCGGTAGATCGCCGAGAACGAGCGCGTCGTCTGCAGCGCCTGCACGACGCCATAGCTGAGCAGGAAGAACCCGCCCGCGAAGATCGCATGCGCGAGCCACCACATGTGATTCCATGGCTTGCCGACGATGAACGCGACCGACGATAGCGCGAACGCCATGATCGACATGCCGTAGATCACCATCAGCGGCGAACGGATCCGCCTTGCGAGCAGCACGCCGACGTTCAGCAGCGAAAACACCAGCGCGCCGCCTTCCATCGACAGCCGCGTGCCCAGCGCGCCGGCGACCGGCGAATACGCGATGTAGGCGACCACCACATTGATGATCACGAAGAACGCGATCCACGGCAGCCAGGTTAGCGCGCGCGTGCGCTTGTCCGGCCGATCGGGCGGATTCGAATACGACAGCATGCCCGTCAGCAGCAGGATCGACATCACGAGCCGCGACGCGGGCCCGTACAGCAGGAACAGCCAGATATTGTGGTGCGCCATCCCGGTGAAGACGCCGTGCAGCGAGTAGATCATCGCGAAACCGAGAAAGCCGAGTGTCAGCCAGCGCAGCAGCGGCTCGCCGGACGACCGGTAGCAAACCCACGTCACGTAGGTGACGAATGCGCCTTCGAGCGTGGCAGCCGCGATCGCGATTTCATGGAATGCGTGGCTCTCGAACACGACGCGCGGGTCGCCGAAGAACCACAAATAGGCAATCAGATAGGCCGGCAAGAGCGCGAATCCGACCAGCAGGCATTTCGCGTAGAGCCTCGCGGCCGCGCTGACGACGCGCGGGGGTTCCCCGGATGCATGGGTCGTGCTCAATTTGATCCCCGTTTCGGTCTGCTGCGTGGTTCGAACGTCCACGGTGCCGGAAACGCGTGCTGCATCGTCTTCGCCGGCTACCGGAAACGCGTCGCGAGCGTCGGTGCAACGCACGCGCTGGCCCATCCCGCCGAAAGGCAAATGTCAGAGCAAGTATAGATGCGGCAATTCGTTTGACAAGTAAGGGGAAACGGCAGCATGAAATCTACACCTTTTGCTGCCCATTCCTTGCGAATGGCATGCGAATGCCGGCGCTCGCGGCTTCCACCCACGAAGCCGCGAGCGCAGGTCGGTCAAAATCAAACGATTTCGAACAGGCCGGCCGCCCCCTGCCCGCCGCCGATGCACATCGTGACGACCACATATTTCACGCCGCGCCGCTTGCCTTCGATCAGCGCATGGCCCGTCAGGCGCGCACCCGACACACCGTACGGATGGCCGACCGCGATCGCGCCACCGTTCACGTTCAGGCGGTCCTCGGGAATCCCGAGCGTGTCGCGACAGTACAACACTTGCACCGCGAACGCTTCGTTCAGTTCCCACAGGCCGATGTCGTCGACCTTCAGCCCCGCCTGCTTCAGCAGCTTCGGCACCGCGAACACCGGGCCGATGCCCATCTCGTCCGGCTCGCAACCGGCCACCGCGAAACCGCGGAACACGCCGAGCGGACGCAGCCCTTCGCGCTGCGCGACATCCGCGTTCATCACCACGCACGCCGACGCGCCGTCCGAGAACTGGCTCGCGTTGCCCGCGGTGATCACGCCGCCCGGCACGGCCGAACGGATCTTCGACACGCCTTCGAGCGTCGTGTCGGGCCGGATGCCTTCGTCGGCCGACACCGTCACGTCCTGCGTGAACAGCCGGCCCGTCGCCTTGTCGGCAATGCCCGCGCGTACGGTGATCGGCACGATCTCGTCGTTGAAGCGCCCGGCTTCCTGCGCGGCCGCGGCCCGCAGTTGCGACTGCACGCCATACGCGTCCTGGCGCTCCTTCGAAATCCCGTAGCGCTTCGCGACGTTCTCCGCCGTCTGCAGCATGTTCCAGTAGATCTGCGGCTTGTGCTCGACGAGCCAGCCTTCCTGGACCATGTGCCGGTTCATCTCGTTCTGCACGCACGAGATCGATTCGACGCCGCCTGCGATGTACACGTCACCCTCGCCCGCGATGATCCGCTGCGCGGCGAGCGCGATCGTCTGCAGACCGGACGAGCAGAAACGGTTCACCGTCATCCCCGGCACGCTCACCGGCAGCCCGGCGCGCAGCGCGATCTGCCGCGCGATGTTGGCGCCGGTCGCGCCTTCGGGGTTCGCGCAACCCATGATCACGTCCTCGATGCGCGCGGGGTCGAGCTTCGCGCGTTCGAGCGCGGCCGCGACCACGTGGCCGCCGAGCGTCGCGCCGTGCGTCATGTTGAATGCGCCGCGCCACGATTTCGCGAGCGGCGTGCGTGCGGTCGATACGATTACGGCTTCGGTCATGCGAGTCTCCTTCGGTCCTGCTGTCCTGAATCGGATGGGAATGCGCTACGCCGTCGGGCGCGCGCCCGCGGACGTCACATATGCGACGCCCGCTGCCTGCATCTGTTGCCATGCGTGCGCGAGCGACCCGTTCAGGTCGATCGCGCGGCACGCATCGTTGATCACCGCGGCTTCGAAGCCAGCCGCGCGCGCATCGAGCGCGGACCACGCGACGCAATAGTCGGTCGCGAGCCCGCAACACCACACGCGCTTCGCGCCGAGCTCGCGCAGATAGCCGGCGAGCCCCGTGCGCGTCGTGCGGTCGGCCTCGACGAACGCGGAATAGCTGTCGAGCTGTGCGTCGCCGCCCTTGCGGATCACGAGCCTGGCGTGCGGGATGTCGAGATCGCGATGCAGCGCCGCGCCTTCGGTGTCCTGCACGCAGTGCACGGGCCACAGCACCTGCTCGCCGTACGGCAGCGCGAGCGTCGAGAACGGCTCGTGCCCCGGGTGGTTCGCCGCGAACGACACGTGTTCGCGCGGGTGCCAGTCCTGCGTCAGCACGACCTGGTCGAAGCGTCGCGCGAGCGCGTTGATCACCGGCACGACCGCGTCGCCGTCCGGCACCGCGAGTGCGCCGCCCGGCATGAAGTCGTACTGCACGTCGATCACGAGCAATACGTCGTCAGTGCGTTTCATTGCGTTTCTCCTTGCGGGCTTCGCCGTGCCGTCACGCGCGGGGCCCGTCAGTCGTTGAATCCGCGCCCGGCCGCCGCCCGCTCGACGATCGACGGCGCGAGCTGCCACGCGTCGCCGTTCGGCGCGGCCGCGTAGCGGCGGATCGCCCGCTCGACGTTGTAGAGGCCGACCATGTCCGCGTACAGCATCGGGCCGCCACGCCAGAGCGGGAAGCCGTAGCCGGTCAGGTAGACCATGTCGATGTCGGACGCCTTCGACGCGATCTTCTCCTCGAGAATCTTCGCGCCTTCGTTGACGAGCGCGAACACGAGCCGCTCGACGATTTCGTCGTCGCCGATCTTGCGCCGCTCGACGCCGCGCTCCTTCGAATACGCGACGACCATCTCGTCGACAAGTGCCGACGGCTTCGCCTTGCGCTCGCCCGGCACGTAGTCGTACCAGCCGCCGCCCGTCTTCTGGCCGAAGCGGCCCAGTTCGCACAGGCGGTCGGCGATCTTCGAGTACTGCAGATCGGGCTGCTCGACATAGCGGCGCTTGCGGATCGCCCAGCCGATGTCGTTGCCGGCGAGGTCGCTCATCCGGAACGGGCCCATCGCGAAACCGAACTTCTCGATCGCACGGTCGACCTGCGCGGGCAGCGCGCCTTCCTCGAGCATGAAGAGCGCCTGGCGGATGTACTGCTCGATCATCCGGTTGCCGATGAAGCCGTCGCACACGCCCGACACGACCGCCGTCTTGCGGATCTTCTTGGCGACCGCCATCACGGTCGCGAGCACGTCCTTCGCGGTCTGCGCGCCGCGCACGACCTCGAGCAGCTTCATCACGTTCGCGGGGCTGAAGAAGTGCATGCCAACCACGTCCTGCGGACGCTTCGTGAACGCGGCGATCTTGTCGACGTCGAGCGTCGACGTGTTCGACGCGAGGATCGCGCCCGGCTTCGCCACGGCGTCGAGCTGGCCGAACACCTGCTCCTTCACGCCGAGCTCCTCGAACACGGCCTCGACGATCAGGTCCGCGTCCTTCAGGTCGTCATAGGACAGCGTCGGCGTGATCAGCGCCATGCGCGCGTCGAGCTTCTGCTGCGTGAGCTTGCCCTTCTTCACCTGCGCGTCGTAGTTCTTGCGGATCGTGGCCAGCCCGCGCTCGAGTGCGTCCTGCTTCGTCTCGAGCAGCGTGACGGGCAGGCCCGCGTTGATGAAGTTCATCGCGATCCCGCCGCCCATCGTGCCCGCGCCGATCACGCCGACGCGGCGGATCTCGCGCACCGGCGTATCGGCCGGCACGTCGGGAATCTTGCTCGCCGCGCGCTCGCCGAAGAATGCATGCCGCAGCGCGCGGCTTTCCGGCGTCATCATCAGCGCGACGAAGCCCTCACGCTCGGCGACGCTGCCCTTGTCGAAGCCGTTCAGCACGCCGGCTTCGATCGCGTCGATGCACTTGTGCGGCGCGGGGAAATTCGGTGCGGCGGCCCGCGCCGAATTGCGCGCGAACTGGATGAAACCCGCGGCGTTCTCGTGAACGATCTTGCGATCGCGCACGCGCGGGTGCGGCCCCTTCTGCGCACCGACCTTGCGCGCGAACGCGACGGCCGCGTCGAGCAGGTCGCCGTCGGCCATCGCGTCGAACAGCCCGCTGTTCGCGAGTTGCTCCGACGGCACCGGGGCGCCCGACACGATCATGTTCAGCGCGGTTTCGAGCCCCACCGCACGCGGCAGCCGCTGCGTGCCGCCCGCGCCCGGCAGCAGGCCGAGCTTCACTTCGGGCAGCGCGACCTGCGCGCCAGGCGCCGCGACGCGGTAGTGCGCGCCGAGCGCGAGCTCCAGGCCACCGCCCATCACGACGCTGTGCAGCGCCGCGACGACCGGCTTCGCGCTCGCCTCCACCGCGCGAATCACGGTGTGCAGCGTGGGCTCCTGCAGGGCCTTCGGGGTATTGAATTCGGTGATGTCGGCGCCGCCCGAGAACGCGCGGCCGGCGCCCGTCAGCACGATCGCCGTGACCGACGGATCCTGCACGGCGCGATCGAGCGCGTCCATGACGCCCTGGCGCGTCGACAGGCCGAGCCCGTTGACGGGCGGATTGTTGAGCGTAATGACGGCCACGCCGTCGCGAGTCGAGTAATCCACTGCCATCTGCCTGCCTCCATGCATCGCGCGCCGGGGTGGCTGCGCTTCATTGTGCGCGGTCGAACAGCCGCATGTCCGGATCGAACGGAGGCAGCATACAACGAAAAAGCACGGTCGTTCAATTTGATTTTTTCCCGATCCGGGGGCCGGATCGGGCGACCGCGTGGCGGACTGCGTGGCGGACCGTCGCCGGCCCTGGCTTACGGCTCGCCGACGGCCGTCGGCAGCACGTAGCCGCGGAACGTCTCGCGCAGCTTCAGCTTCTGCAGCTTGCCGGTCGCGGTGTGCGGCAGCGATTCGACGAACACGACGTCGTCGGGCACCCACCACTTCGCGACCTTGCCCTCGTAGAACGCGAGCAGCGCGTCGCGGCTCAGGTTCGCCCCCTCGCGCGGCACCACGACGAGCAGCGGACGCTCGGTCCATTTCGGGTGCGCACAGGCGATGCAGGCGGCTTCGGCGACGCCCGGGTGCGCAATCGCGACGTTCTCGATGTCGATCGAGCTGATCCACTCGCCGCCGGACTTGATCACGTCCTTGCTGCGGTCGGTGATCTGCAGGAAGCCGTCGGGGTCGATCGTCGCGACGTCGCCGGTGGGGAACCAGCCGTCCGACAGCGGCGACGTGTCGCTCCGGAAGTAGTGATCGATCACCCAGGGCCCGCGCACCTGCAGTTCGCCGAACGCGATGCCATCCCACGGCAGTTCGTGGCCGTCGTCGCCGACGATCCGCATGTCGACGCCGCAGATCACGCGCCCCTGCTTCTCCAGCAGCCGGCGCTGCGTGTCGAGCGGCCGCTGCGACTGCGCCCAGTTCAGCTTCGCGAGCGTGCCGAGCGGCGACAGCTCGGTCATCCCCCACGCATGGATCACGCGCACGCCGTATTCGTCCTCGAACGTGCGCAGCATCGCGGGCGGGCACGCGGAGCCGCCGATCACCGTGCGGTTCAGCGTCGAGAAGCGCACGCCGGCCTCGCGCATGTAGTTCAGCAGCCCGAGCCACACGGTCGGCACGCCCGCGGAAAACGTCACGCGTTCGGCCTCCATCAATTCGTACAGCGACTTGCCGTCGAGGTCCTTGCCGGGCAGCACGAGCTTGCCGCCCGTGAGCGGCACCGCGTACGGCAGTCCCCACGCGTTGACATGGAACATCGGCACGACGGGCAGCACGGCGTCCAGCGCCGACAGGTTCATCGCGTCGGGCAGTGCGGCGCCGTATGCGTGCAGCACCGTCGAGCGATGCGAATACAGCACGCCCTTCGGATTGCCCGTCGTGCCCGACGTGTAGCACAGGCCCGACGCCTGCAGCTCGTCGAGGCGCGGCCAGTCATAGTGGCCGTCTTCGGCGTCGACGAGCGTTTCGTAGCACAGGTACGGCAGCGCGCCGGACGGCACGTGCGCGGCGTCGGTCATCGCGATCCAGCCCTTCACGTGCGGGCACTGCGGCGCGATCGCATCGACGAGCGGCGCGAAATTGATGTCGAAGAAAACGTAACGGTCTTCCGCGTGATTGACGATGTAGGCGATCTGCTCCGGAAAGAGGCGCGGGTTGATCGTGTGGCACACGGCGCCCATTCCGCCGATCCCGTAATACGCCTCCAGGTGCCGGTAGCCGTTCCAGGCCAGCGTGCCGACGCGGTCGCCCGATTCGACGCCGAGCCGTGCGAGCGCCTGCGCGAGGCGCTTCGCGCGTTGCTCGCAGTCGCGGTACGTGTACCGATGCAGGTCGCCTTCCACGCGCTTCGACACGATCTCCGTGTCGCCCGCATAACGCGCGGCATGCGCGATCAGCGACGACACCAGCAACGGCATGTCCATCATCTGGCCCAGCAACGGCTTACCCATCGTCTTGTTCTCCCGGAAGGACGCGAATCGGTGACCAGCCTTGAAGCGGTGCGCCGGCTTGCGGCCCGTCCACGGCCGGACGGGCCTCGCGCAACGCACGCGGGCCGCCATGCGGGCGGCGCGGCGCCGCCTTACAATATCGGCTTACCCAGAGGCGCTCAACATGTCGTTTTCCCGAAGCGCAGCCGATGCGGCTGACACTCTCCCCGACCTCGCCGCCACGCTCGGCGCGCCGGCCCTTGGCGCGTTCGTCACGCTCGGCGACGCGTTTCATACGCGGCTGCCGGCCGCGCCGCTGCCCGCACCGTACGTCGTCGGCTTTTCCGACGAAGTCGCGCAGCTGCTCGGCCTGCCGGCATCGTTCGCCACCCAGCCCGGCTTCGCCGAGCTGTTCGCCGGCAACCCGACGCGCGACTGGCCCGCGAACGCGCTGCCGTACGCGTCGGTGTATTCCGGTCACCAGTTCGGCGTGTGGGCCGGCCAGCTCGGCGACGGCCGCGCGCTGACGATCGGCGAACTCCCCGGCACCGACGGCCAGCGCTACGAGCTGCAGATCAAGGGCGGCGGCCGCACGCCGTATTCGCGAATGGGCGACGGCCGCGCCGTGCTGCGTTCGTCGATCCGCGAATTCCTGTGTTCCGAAGCGATGCATCACCTCGGCATCCCGACCACGCGCGCGCTCACGGTGATCGGCTCCGACCAGCCGGTGGTGCGCGAGGAGATCGAGACGTCGGCCGTGGTCACGCGCGTGTCGGAGAGCTTCGTGCGCTTCGGCCACTTCGAGCACTTCTTCTCGAACGATCGCCCGGACCTGTTGCGCCAGCTCGCCGATCACGTGATCGACCGCTTCTATCCGGCGTGCCGCGACGCCGACGATCCGTACCTCGCCCTGCTCGAAGCCGCGACGCTGCGCACGGCCGACCTCGTCGCGCAATGGCAGGCCGTCGGCTTCTGCCACGGCGTGATGAACACCGACAACATGTCGATCCTCGGCCTGACGATCGACTACGGCCCGTTCGGCTTCGTCGACGCGTTCGACGCGAATCACATCTGCAACCACTCCGACACGAGCGGCCGCTATGCGTATCGGATGCAGCCGCGCATCGCGCACTGGAACTGCTACTGCCTCGCGCAGGCGCTGCTGCCGCTGATCGGGCTGCAGCACGGCATCGCCGACGACGATGCGCGCGCCGAGCGCGCGGTCGAAGACGCGCAGGCCGTGCTCGCGAAGTTTCCCGAGCGCTTCGGCCCGGCGCTCGAACGCGCGATGCGTGCGAAGCTCGGCCTCGAGCTCGAGCGCGAAAACGACGCCGAGCTCGCGAACAAGTTGCTCGAAACGATGCACGCGAGCCATGCGGACTTCACGCTGACGTTCCGCCGGCTCGCGCAGCTGTCGAAGCACGACGCGAGCCGCGACGCGCCGGTGCGCGACCTGTTCATCGATCGCGACGCGTTCGACGCGTGGGCGAACCTCTACCGCACGCGGCTGTCCGAGGAGACGCGCGACGACGCGGCCCGCGCGGCCGCGATGAACCGCGTGAACCCGAAATACGTGCTGCGCAACCATCTGGCCGAAGTCGCGATCCGGCGCGCGAAGGAAAAGGACTTTTCCGAAGTCGAACGACTCGCGCAGGTGCTGCGCCGGCCGTTCGACGAACAACCGGAACATGAAACGTATGCGGCATTGCCGCCCGACTGGGCCGGGTCGCTCGAAGTAAGCTGTTCGTCGTGACCCGCACGACCCGACCGACCGATCAGGAGAACTCCCACATGTCACACGATACCGACGATAAAACCTACCCGTACCAGAAGGATGACGCCGAACTGCGCCGCCGGCTCACGCCGATGCAGTACGAGGTCACGCAGCATGCGGCGACCGAGCGCGCGTTCACCGGCGAATACACCGACACCGAGGACACCGGCATCTATAAATGCGTCGTCTGCAGCACGCCGCTGTTCGAATCCGGCGCGAAATTCCATTCGGGCTGCGGCTGGCCCAGCTATTTCAAGCCGCTGAACGGCGAGGTGATCGATGAGAAGATCGACCGCACGCACGGGATGGTGCGCGTCGAGGTCCGCTGCAACCATTGCGGCGCGCATCTCGGCCACGTGTTCGAGGACGGCCCGCGCGACAAGACCGGTTTGCGGTACTGCATCAATTCGGCTGCGTTAAACTTCGAGTCCCGACCCGAAAACGAATGAGCGGCGCCGGACGGATCGGACGGACAGCCTTGCCGGCTGCGCCGATCCCGGACGGTGTCGCCTGGCGGGTCCCCACAACGGTGAAAGACCGCGCGATGCGGTCTTTCACGCAGCTGCGAGCGCCATGAAATTCCTGTTCGATCTGTTTCCGATCATCCTGTTTTTCGCCGCCTTCAAGGTCTGGGGCATCTTCACCGCCACCGCCGTCGCGATCGTCGCGACACTGGCCCAGGTCGCGTGGGTCGCCTTCCGGCACCGGAAGGTCGACACGATGCTGTGGGTCAGTCTCGGCGTGATCGTCGTCTTCGGCGGCGCCACCCTCGTCCTGCATGACGAAAAATTCATTCAATGGAAACCGACAGTGCTGTACTGGTTGTTTGCGATCGGGCTGCTCGCCGCACGCTATGCGTTCGGCAACAACCTGATCGAGAAGATGATGGGCAAGCAGCTCACGCTGCCGCATCCCGTGTGGGACAAGCTGAACGTCGCGTGGGCGCTGTTCTTCGCGGTGCTCGGCGTCGCGAACCTGTACGTGGTGCACAACTACACCGAATCGCAGTGGGTGAACTTCAAGCTGTTCGGGACGACGGGCGCGATGGTCGTGTTCATCATCCTGCAGAGCCTGTGGCTCACGAAGTACCTGAAGGACGAATGACATGACCGACGCCTTTCTCGACGCCTCGCCCGACGAGCGCATCGCGCTGATCGAAGCGCGCCTGACCGCCTCGCTTGCGCCGCTGTCGCTCACGGTGCGCGACGACAGCGCGCAGCACGCGGGCCACGCCGGTGCGGCCGCCGGCGGCCACTACACGGTCACGATCGTGTCGTCCGCATTCGTGGGCAAGCCACGCGTGGCGCGGCACCGGCTGGTGTATGATGCGCTCGCTGATGCGATGCAGCGCGGCATACACGCGCTCGCGATCGTGGCTTATACGCCCGAAGAATTCAACGAATCTTCAATCTAGTCTCAACAGGAATTCCCGATGATCCTGAAATCCCCCCGCCTGTGGGTCGCGGCGGCTGCTTTTGCAGCGGCACCGGCATTCGCCCAGAACATCGCCGTCGTGAACGGCACGCCGATTCCGAAGTCACGCGCCGATGCGATGGTCGCGCAGCTCGTCCAGCAAGGTCAGACCGACAGCCCGCAACTGCAGCAGGCCGTGCGCCAGGAACTCGTGAACCGCGAAATCCTGATGCAGGAAGCGATCCGCGAAGGCATCCCGAACCGCCCGGACGTGAAGGCGCAGGTCGCCGTCGCGCAGCAGACGGTCGTGCTGCGCTCGATGATCGAGAGCTTCCTGAAGAAGAACCAGCCGACCGAGGCGGAAGTGAAGGCGCGCTATGACGAGCTCGTGAAAGGTGCCGGCGGCAACCGCGAGTACCACCTGCATCACATCCTCGTCGACAGCGAGCAACAAGCGAAGGACCTGATCGCGAAGATCAAGGGCGGCGCGAAGTTCGAGGATCTCGCGAAGCAGTACTCGAAGGATCCGGGTTCGGGCAAGAATGGCGGCGACCTCGACTGGTCCGATCCGAAGGCGTACGTGCCGGAATTCGCAGCGGCGGCGCAGAAGCTGCAGAAAGGCCAGATGACCGACACGCCGGTGAAGACGCAGTTCGGCTGGCACATCATCCGTGCCGACGACATCCGCGATGTCGCGCCGCCGCCGTTCGATCAGGTGAAGGCGCAGATCGCCCAGCAGCTCGTGCAGCAGAAGCTGCAGGCGTTCGAGGAAGGCCTGCGCCAGCAGGCGAAGATCCAGTAACGTCGGCGACACTCGCCCACGCAAAGGCCGCTCCCCGGAGCGGCCTTTTTCATGCGCGCGTGCAGCTGCGGCACGCGCCGGACGCAGCCGACCCGCGAGTTGCGGCCGGGACACGTATGGATACGGCTCGCTGCCCTGCCCGGCCGCGCAAAGAAAAAGCCGCTTCGAGGCGGCTTCTTTTCGGAACGGCGGGACCGTGTCCGGACAGCGTGGCGAACCGCTATGCCGGATAGAACGCAGCGTGATAGCGGACCTCACCCGACGGCCGCGGCGCAGCTTCGTCGAACGCCAGCGCGAGGAAATACTCGCGCGGCGCATCCGCGAACACGAGATCGCCGGACGGCGCGAAGCCGAAACGCGCGTAGTACGCGGGATCGCCGAGCACGACGCAGCCGCGCGCACCGAGCCGGCGCAATGCGTCGAGCCCCGTGCGCACGAGCCCCGCACCGATGCTCCGGCGCCGGCATTCGGGCCGCACCGCGAGCGGCGCGAGCCCGTACCACGCGTGGCTGCCGGCCGGCTCGCCGCCGATCGAGACCGGCGAGAACGCGACGTGACCGATCATGCGCTCGTCGCGCTCCGCGACGAGCGACACGCCGAGCGCGCCATCCGCGCGCAGCGCGTCGACGATCTGCCGCTCGAGCTGCCCGTGCCGCGGTTCATCCGCGAACGCGGCCATGATCACGCGACCGATCGCCTCGACGTCGCTGGCGCGTTCATCGCGCAGCGTGACGATCTCGACCGGTGCGTGCGGATCGAACATCAGCCGATCCAGCGGCGTGCGTTACGGAACACGCGCATCCACGGGCTCGCTTCGTCCCAGCCTTCCGGATGCCAGCTCATCGTGACCGTGCGGTGCACGCGCTCCATGTGCGGCATCAGCACCGAGAAGCGGCCGTCGGCCGTCGTGACCGACGTGATGCCGGCCGGCGACCCGTTCGGGTTGAACGGATAGCGCTCGGTCGCTTCGCCGCGGTGGTCGATGTAGCGCATCGCAACCGCGACGCGATCGATGTCGCCCTGCTGCGAGAAGTCCGCATAGCCTTCGCCGTGCGCGACCGCCACCGGAATCCGCGAGCCTTCCATCCCCGCGAAGAAGATCGACGGCGACTTCTCGACTTCGACGAACGAGAAGCGTGCCTCGAACTGCTCGGACTTGTTGCGCGTGAACTTCGGCCAAGCCTCGGCACCCGGAATCATCGACGCGAGGCTCGACAGCATCTGGCAACCGTTGCAGATGCCGAGCGCGAACGTGTCGGGGCGCGCGAAGAACGCCGAGAACATGTCGGCGAGGTTCGCGTTGAAGCGGATCGTCTTCGCCCAGCCTTCGCCGGCACCCAGCACGTCGCCGTACGAGAAACCGCCGCACGCCACCGCGCCCGCGAAATCGGCGAGCGTCGCGCGGCCCGCGAGCAGGTCGCTCATGTGCACGTCGTGCGCGTCGAAGCCCGCGCGGTCGAACGCGTACGCCGTTTCGAGGTGCGAGTTCACGCCCTGCTCGCGCAGGATCGCGACGCGCGGGCGGGCGCCCGTCGCGATGAACGGCGCGGCGATGTCGTCGGCCGGATCGAACGTCAGCACCGGCGAGATGCCCGGGTCCGCCGCATCGAGCAGCGCGTCGTATTCGGCGTCCGCGCAAGCCGGGTTGTCGCGCAGGCGCGCGATGCGCCAGCTCACTTCACCCCATGCACGATGGAGTTCGGCACGCGGCGCGTCGAAGATCTTCTTCGCATCGCGGTACACCTCGATCACGTCGCGCTCGTTGACCGTGCCGATCACGTGCGAGCACGCCGACAGGCCGAACTCGCGCAGCGCGCCGAGCACCGCGTCGCGATCGCTCGCGCGCACCTGCACGACGGCGCCGAGTTCTTCCGAGAACAGCGCGCGCAGCGTGCGATCCTCGCGACGGCCGCTCGTCTGCTTCGCCCAGTCCTTCGCGTCGCCGTAGTCGGATTCGTGATTCGGGTCGAGCGTCAGCATGTCGACGTTCAGCGACACGCCCGCGTGACCCGCGAACGCCATTTCGCACACCGTCGCCCACAGGCCGCCGTCCGAGCGGTCGTGGTACGCGAGCAGCTTGTCTTGCGTATTGAGCGACTGGATCGCGTTGAAGAAGCGCTTCAGGTCTTCCGGATCGTCGACGTCCGGCGTCGCGTCACCGACCTGCTGCGTGACCTGCGCGAAGATGCTGCCGCCCATCCGGTTCTTGCCGCGGCCGAGATCGATCGCGATCAGCACGCTGTCGCCCGCGTCGGCGATGCGGCGCAGTTGCGGCGTCAGGTGACGGCGCACGTCCTCGACCGGTGCGAACGCGGAGATGATCAGCGACACCGGCGACACCACTTCCTTCGCGACGCCCTGCTCGTCCCACTTGGTTTTCATCGACAGCGAATCCTTGCCGACCGGAATGCCGATCCCGAGCGCCGGGCACAGCTCCATGCCGATCGCCCTGACCGTATCGAACAGCGCGGCGTCCTCGCCGGCCGTGCCGCACGCGGCCATCCAGTTCGCCGACAGCTTGAGCTTGTCGAGCGACGCGATCGGCGCGCTCGCGATGTTCGTGATCGCCTCGCCGACGGCCATGCGGCCCGATGCCGGCGCATCGATCACCGCGAGCGGCGTGCGCTCGGCCATCGTCATCGCCTCGCCCTTGAAGCCCGCGTAGTCGAGCGCGGTCACCGCGCAGTCGGCCACCGGCACCTGCCACGGGCCGACCATCTGGTCGCGCACCGACGTGCCGCCGACCGAACGGTCGCCGATCGTGATCAGGAACGACTTGCTGCCGACCGTCGGGTGCTTCAGCACGTCGACCGCGACTTCCGACAGCGCGATGCCCGTCACGTCGACCGGCGCGCGCTCGGTGGCGACGCGCGCGACGTCGCGGTGCATGCGCGGCGGCTTGCCGAGCAGCACTTCCATCGGCATGTCGACCGGGTATTCGTCGGCGCCCGTCGCTTCGTCGTCGACGAGCTTCAGCTGGCGTTCGTCGGTCGCGACACCGACCACCGCGAACGGGCAGCGCTCGCGTGCGCAGATTGCCTCGAAGCGCGGCAGGTCGGCCGGCGCGATCGCCAGCACGTAGCGCTCCTGCGCTTCGTTCGACCAGATTTCGCGCGGTGACAGGCCCGATTCCTCGAGCGCGACCTTGCGCAGTTCGAAGCGCGCGCCCTTGCCCGCGCCGTCGACGATCTCGGGGAACGCGTTCGACAGGCCGCCCGCGCCGACGTCGTGGATGCTCAGGATCGGGTTTTCCGCGCCGAGCTGCCAGCAGCCGTTGATCACTTCCTGCGCGCGCCGCTCGATTTCCGGGTTGCCGCGCTGCACCGAGTCGAAGTCGAGTTCGGCCGTGTTCGCGCCGGTCGCCATCGAGCTCGCCGCGCCGCCGCCCATGCCGATCCGCATGCCGGGGCCGCCGATCTGGATCAGCAGGGAGCCTGCCGGCACGTCGTGCTTATGCGTATGCTGATCCGCGATGTTGCCGAGGCCGCCCGCGATCATGATCGGCTTGTGATAGCCGCGCACCTGACCGTCGACGTTCTGCTCGTACACGCGGAAGTAGCCGCCGAGGTTCGGACGGCCGAATTCGTTGTTGAACGCGGCGCCGCCGAGCGGGCCGTCGATCATGATCTGCAGCGGCGATGCGATGCGATCCGGACGGCCGTACGGGCCGTGCGCATCGTTCGGGTTGCGCTCGCCGAGCGGCTGCGCCGCGTCGCGTGCGTTTTCCCACGACTGACGAGCGCCGGGCAGGTCGAGGTTCGACACGGTGAAACCGGTGAGGCCGGCCTTCGGACGCGCACCGCGGCCCGTCGCGCCTTCGTCGCGGATCTCGCCGCCCGCGCCGGTCGCCGCGCCCGGGAACGGCGAGATGGCCGTCGGGTGGTTGTGCGTCTCGACCTTCATCAGCGTGTGCGTGAGTTCGGTGTGGCGCCCGTAGCGCTCGCCCGGCTCGCCGGCCGCGCCCGCGTTGCGCGGGAACCAGCGCTCGGCTTCGGCGCCGACCATGATCGACGAGTTGTCCGAATACGCGACGATCGTGCCCTGCGGGCTTAGCTTCTCGGTGTTGCGGATCATCGCGAACAGCGACATGTCCTGCGGCTCACCGTCGATCGTCCACTGCGCGTTGAAGATCTTGTGGCGGCAGTGCTCGCTGTTCGCCTGCGCGAACATCATCAGCTCGACGTCGGTCGGGTTGCGTTCGAGCTTGCGGAACGCGTCGACCAGGTAGTCGATTTCGTCATCGGCGAGCGCGAGGCCCAGCTCGACGTTCGCGCGCTCGAGCGCGCCGCGGCCGACGCCCAGCACGTCGACGGTCGCGAGCGGCTTGGCCGGCAGTTCGTCGAACAGGTGCTTCGCGTCGTCGCGCGCGGCGACCACGCTTTCGGTCATCCGGTCATGCAGCGCGGCCGCGACCGCTGCGCGGGCGTCGTCGGACAGCGCCTTCTTGCCGCCGAGCAGGCCCGACTTCAGCGTGACCGTGAATTCGACGCCGCGCTCGATGCGACGCACCTGCGTGAGGCCGCAGTGCTGCGCGATATCGGTCGCCTTGCTGGCCCACGGCGAAACCGTGCCGAAGCGCGGCAGCACCACGAAGGTCTCGGTCGCGCCCTTCTCGGCCGCCGGCTCGAACGGCGCGCCGTAGTGCATCAGCGCGTCGATGCGTGCGCTGTCGTCGGCCGACAGCGGCTCGGCCGCATTGACGAAGTGCAGGAACTGGCCGCGCACCGCGACGATGTTGGCGTCGATTTGCCTGAGCGTGTCGAGCAGACGGGTTTGACGGAAATCGGAGAGGGCCGAAGCGCCGGGAAAACACGAGAAGTGAGCCATGGGCTGGACTGACGTCGATGAGTCGCGCGAGGTGGCGACGTGGGGCGAAAGGAAGGCCGTAATTATACCCGGAACTCGATCGTCCCAGACCGGCCGATCGGGACCCGTCGCGCACCGCGACGGTGCGCCGCAATCCGCCGCAATCCCCCGCGCCCAGCA
>NZ_VWWG01000091.1:0-28326 GCF_011753085.1 Burkholderia sp. Tr-862 | reverse complement strand
GCCCGCAATTCTAGCGGATGCGGGCGGCCGGTAGCGGAGGACCGGCGGCGGACGACCGTTTGCGGTCCATCGGCAGTGGCCGTACCGGCCGTCGGCAACCGGTGAGAACGCCGCCGGCCGGTGCGCGCGGCCTCGCCCGCATCGGCCATGTAAAACGGCCGCCCCGGAGGGCGGCCGTGCGATGCGACGAAACGGGGCCGGACGCGTTACAGCGCCATGTCGGCCGATGCCTTCGCGGGGCGCGCCGGGGCCGCGCCCGTCGCCTGCGACGGCGTCGTCAGGTCGATCTTCGGCGGCGGCGACAACTGCAGCACGTCGCTCGTATAGGTCCATTCCTCGACGACCTTCGCCGGGCTGTCGTTCAGCTTCGTGCCGTAGCTCGGCACGATCTGGCGCATCTTCTGCTGCCATTCAGGCGTCGCGACCTTGTCCTTGAACACCTTCTGCATCAGGTTCAGCATGATCGGCGCCGCCGTCGACGCGCCCGGCGATGCGCCGAGCAGGCCCGCGATGCTGCCGTCCTGCGAGCTGACGATCTCGGTGCCGAGCTTCAGCACGCCGCCCTTCTTCGGGTCGCGCTTGATGATCTGCACGCGCTGACCGGCCTGCCACAGGCGCCAGTCTTCCTTCTTCGCGTCGGGGAAATATTCCTTCAGCGCGTTGAAGCGGTCGTCGTCGGACAGCATCAGCTGGCCGGCCAGGTACTGGACGAGCGGGAATTCGTCGACGCCCACGCGCATCATCGGCGCGACGTTGTGCAGGTTGGTGCTCTTCGCGAGGTCGAAGTACGAGCCGTTCTTCAGGAACTTGGTCGAGAACGTCGCGAACGGCCCGAACAGGATGATCTTCTTGCCGTCGATGATTCGCGTGTCGAGGTGCGGCACCGACATCGGCGGCGAGCCGACCGACGCCTTGCCGTACGCCTTCGCGAGGTGCCGCTTCACGACCTCGGGGTTGTCGGTCACGAGGAACGAGCCGCCGACCGGGAACGCGCCGTAGTCCTTTGCCTCGGGAATGCCCGACGCCTGCAGCAGGTGCAGCGCACCGCCGCCCGCGCCGATGAACACGAACTTCGCGTCGACGGCCTGCGGCGGCTCATCCGAGTGCAGCTTGACCCACGACACGTGCCACGTGCCGTCCGCGTTGCGCGAGATCTCGCGCACTTCGCTCGACAGCGACAGCGTGAAGTTCGGCTGCGTCTTCAGGTAGCCGACGAACTGGCGCGTGATCTCGCCGAAGTTCACGTCGGTGCCGATCGGCGTCCAGGTGGCGGCGACTTTCTGCGAGCGGTCGCGGCCTTCCATCATCAGCGGGACCCACTGCTTGATCTGGTCGTAGTCTTCCGAATACTGCATCCCGCGGAACAGCGGGCTCGCCTGCAGCGCGTCGTAGCGCTTCTTCAGGAAGCGGACGTTGTCGTCGCCCCAGACGAAGCTCATGTGCGGTGTCGAGTTGATGAACGAATGCGGGTTCTTCAGCACGCCCTGGCGGACCTGCCATGCCCAGAACTGGCGCGAGATCTGGAACGACTCGTTGATCTCGATCGCCTTCGAGATGTCGACCTTGCCGTCCGCCTTCTCCGGCGTGTAGTTCAGCTCGGCGAGCGCCGAGTGGCCGGTGCCCGCGTTGTTCCAGCCGTTCGAGCTTTCCAGCGCGACGCCGTCGAGGCGCTCGACCATCGTCATCGACCAGTCGGGCTGGAGCTCGTGCAGCCAGACGCCGAGCGTCGAGCTCATGATGCCGCCGCCCACCAGCAGGACGTCGACCTTCTTCGTATCGGCGGCGTGCGCGGACGACGCGGCGACGCACAGCGCGAGCGCCGACAGTATTACCCGTAACGTTTTGATCACAGCAGATCCCTCTTCAACTTGAATGTATCGGTTTGCCATGCCGCCCGGCCGATGCCGAATCGCAACCGGCTCGCGCATCCGGAGATCCGGACCGCGAATCCGGAATTCCGGATCGACCGTGTTCGCCGTTGCATTTGCGCACGCGCAGCCGTCGCCAAGGACACCTTCGGATCGGCGTGTCGCAGGCAGGCAATCGCCTGCGTCGCGATGGCGCGCAACGCGCCGGGGCCCTCGCGGCAAGCCTGCGCGGACGGCGCTTCAGGCTGCGTGGAAAGAGGCCGCGCGCGACGCGTTGTGCGGGGGCGGTATGGCAAGGGGCGCGTAATGTAACCGAACTCGTTTGCTGTGTCACAAACGAAAAATGCCCTTGTTTTTGTGGGGTTTTTTGCGTGTCCGGGATTCCGGAACGAGGGTCGCCGGAACCGGAAAAGATGTGGATAACCGAGCGGGAGCGGGATGGAATGCGGACGCGTCATGTCGCGGCATCGCGCCGCGACAAGATCGTCTTACGTCCAGTCACGTCATGTCACTTCGCGAAAGTGTTGTGGCAAAACTGCTCGTACGCTTGCGCCGAATTCGAGAAACCCTTCTGCTTCGCGAGTTCCCACGGGCGTTCGCATTGCTGGGTCTGTTCGCACCACGAATAGCCGGCCGAGCCGATGCAGCCATGCGCGTCGCGATCGCCGCCGACCATCTGCGGCGCGGCCGGCGTGGCCGGTTGGGCGGGCGTCGACGAAGCGGCCGGTGCGGACGATTGCGCCGCACAGGCGCTCAGGGCGAGTGCGCAGGCGATCGTTGCGGCAAGCGAGGCGGAAGGCAGAAGACGTTTCATAGGGTAGCGCTCCATGGAATGACGATCGACAGCGGATGCCCGCGCGCGGGCGCATGACGACAACACGAACGATCACGCATCCGGCACCGGCACGCGCGACGAGAACTTGACCTCGCGCAGCGCGAGGCTCGACTGGATCGACGACACGCCGGCCTGCTTTCTCAGTACGCGTTCGACGAATTCCGCGTACGCGTCGAGATCGGCCGCGACGACCTGCAGGATGTAGTCGGCCGCACCGGTGATCTTGTGGCACGACGTCACTTCGTCGTGACGCCGCATCACCTCCTCGAAGTGATCCGGATCCTGGTCCGAATGCATGTTGAACGTGACCTGCACGAACGCGAACACGTTCATGCCGAACGCGCGCCGGTCGAGGTTCGCCTGGTAGCCGGTGATCACGTGCTCGTCCTCGAGCCGCTTGCGGCGGCGCCAGCACGGCGTGACGCTCAACGACAGCTTCTCGCCGAGCGTCGCGTTCGACAGCGCGCCGTCTTCCTGCAGCAGGCGGAGCATCGCGCGGTCGACGCCGTCCAGTTCCGCTGAAGCGCGATTTTTGCTCATTCCCGGGTCTCCGTAGACGGTTTTCTCAAAATTGTACGAAACGAAGGGGGGGAAAGCAAAGTTATTGCCGGCCGGCATCAATAGACTGTTTTCACCCCTCACAGCCTTCATTGCAACGGTCAACCATGCTCACGGTCTACAGCAGCGATCACCATCTGCATCGCGGCGTCGAACTGAAGGACGGCGCGATCACCGAGTCGTTCGAGAACCCCCTGCGCGCCGAGACGGTGCTCGCGCAGGTCCGCGCGGCCGGCCTCGGCGACGTGATCGCGCCGCGCGCGTTCGACCGCGCGTGCTATGCCGGCGCGCACAGCGCGCGCTATGTCGAGTTCCTCGCCGGCGCGTGGAACGAATGGTCGGCGACCGGCCGCACCTGCCAGGCGCTGCCGCTCGTGTGGCCGGTGCGCGCGATGCCGTCGTCGGCGACGCTGCCCGACTTCATCGACGGCAAGCTCGGCTTCTTCGCGATGGACGCCGGCGCGCCGATCAACGCGGGTACGTGGGACGCGGTGAGCGCGAGCGCGAACTCGGCGCTCACCGGCGCCGACCTGCTGTCGAACGGCGGCGCGCGCGCGTCGTTCGCGCTGTGCCGCCCGCCCGGCCACCATGCCGGCCGCGAGTACATGGGCGGCTACTGCTACCTGAACAACGCGGCGATCGCCGCGCAGCACGGCATCGCGAGCGGTGCGGCGCGCGTCGCGGTGCTCGACGTCGACTTCCACCACGGCAACGGCACGCAGGACATCTTCTACGACCGCGCGGACGTGCTGTTCGCGTCGATCCACGGCGAGCCGCCGGTGTCGTATCCGTACTTCTCCGGCTACGCGGACGAGCGCGGCAGCGGCGCGGGCGAGGGCTTCAACCTGAATCTGCCGCTGCCGAAGGGCACGCAGTGGGACACCTACGCGGCGGCGCTCGACCACGCGGCCGCCGCGATCGCCGCGCATGCGCCCGACCTGCTCGTCGTGTCACTCGGCGTCGATACGTTCGAGCACGACCCGATCAGCCATTTCCGCCTGCGCTCGCCCGACTACCTGCGCGTCGGCGAAGCGCTCGCGCGTCTGAACCTGCCGACGCTGTTCGTGATGGAAGGCGGCTACATGGTCGAGGAAATCGGTATCAACGCGGTGAACGTGCTGCTCGGTTTCGAAGGGCGCGCGTGACCGTATCGCTTTGCCTTTGATGAACGACGATCCAATCACGAACGAAGAGCGACAAGGAAGGAGACGAACATGAATCGACATCGGAACAAGACGGCATGCGCGATCGCGGCCGCGCTGGCGTGCGCATGGTCCGCGCTGCCCGCGCACGCGGACGGGATCGTTCGCATCGGGCACGTCGCGCCGCTGACCGGTGCGATCGCGCACCTCGGCAAGGACAGCGAGAATGGCGCGCGGCTCGCGGTCGAGGAGATCAATGCGAAGGGGCTCGTGATCGGCGGCAAGAAGGTCACGCTGCAGCTCGACGCGCAAGACGACGCGGGCGACCCGCGCACCGCGACGCAGGTCGCGCAGCGGCTCGTCGACGACAAGGTGGTCGGCGTCGTCGGCCATCACAACTCGGGCACGTCGATTCCGGCGTCGCGCGTCTATCGCGACGGCGGTGTCGTGCAGATCTCGCAGGCCGCGACCAACCCGATGTACACGCAGCAGGGCTTCAAGACGACCTATCGCGTCGTCGCGACCGATGCGCAGCAAGGGCCCGCGCTGGCGATGTATGCGGCGAAGAAGCTCGGCATCAGGACGGTGGCCGTGGTCGACGATTCGACCGCGTACGGGCAGGGCCTCGCGACCGAGTTCGAGAAGGCGGCGAAATCGGCCGGGATGAAGGTCATCTCGCGCGACGCGACCAACGACAAGGCGATTGATTTCCGCGCGATCCTCACGAAGATCAAGGGCGAGAACCCCGACGCGATCATGTACGGCGGGATGGACGCGACGGGCGGCCCGCTCGCGAAGCAGGCACGCCAGCTCGGCCTGCGTGCGAAGATCCTCGCCGGCGACGGCGTATGCTCGACCGACCTGCCGAAGCTCGCGGGTCCGGCGTCGGACAATGTCGTGTGCTCGGAAGCCGGCATCGCGCTCGAGAAGATGCCGGGCGGCGCGGCGTTCGTGAAGCGTTACGAAGCGCGCTACCACCAGCCGATGCAGGTGTACGCGCCGTTCTCGTACGACGCGGTGTACATCATCGTCGACGCGATGCAGCGCGCGAATTCGACGGACCCGGCCAAGGTGCTGGCCGCGATGCCGGCGACCGACTATCGCGGCGTGATCGGCGAAACGAGTTTCACGTCGCAGGGCGACCTGAAGCACGGCGCGATCTCGGTGTTCACGTACCAAAGCGGCAGGAAGGCGCTGCTCGATATCGTCAGGATGTGACGCAGGCGGGGCGCGCCGCGCCGCGCGGCATGCGCGGTCGTGCGCCCCGAGTGTTACGACGCCTGAACGCGGCGCGGCTCGACCTGCTGCGGCTGCCGTTCGACGTCGTGCACGATGTGCAGCTCGCGCGTGCGGATCGGCAGCGCGCAGTCCGCGTCGGCGAGCGTCTTGCGCACCTGGCGCGCGAGGCGCCAGCGCATCGCCCAGAACTTGTCCGTGTGCGTCCACACGCGCATGTTCGCGACCGCCGTGCTGTCGTCGAAGCGCATCACCATCACGTCCGGCGCGGGATCCTTCAACACGTCGGGATCGGCTTCGGCCAGCGCGCGCAGCGCATCGAGCGCGCGATCGATGTCGTCGTGCACGGACACTTCCACTTCGAGATCGAGACGGCGGGTCGGATTGCGCGTGTAGTTGCGGATCGAGCTGCCCCACAGCGCGCTGTTCGGCACGTATTCGCAGATGCCGTCCGGCTTCGTCAGCCGCGTCATGAAGAGCCCGACCTCGTCCACCGTCCCCGCGACACCCGTGCCGCCGTCGATGTAGTCGCCCACCTTGAACGGCCGCAGCAGCAACAGCATGATGCCGGCCGCGATGTTCTGCATCGTGCCTTGCAGCGCGAGCCCGATCGCGAGGCCGGCCGCGCCGAGCACCGCGACGATGCTCGCGGTTTCGATGCCGAGCTGTGAAAGCGCACCGACGATCGCGACGATGCGGATGCCCCACACGGCGACGTCGCAGAGGATCGGCCGCAGCGTGTCGTCGACGCGCTCCTTGTTCGCGAGCAGCCGGCTCAGCCAGTTGCCGATGCGCTTCGACAGCCACCAGCCCGCGACGAGTAGCGCGAGGGCGGCGCAAAGCCTGAGCGAAAGCGTGGACAACGCGTTCCACAGGAACGTCCAGCGTTCCGGATGAAGATGATCGAGAAACATGACGGGATTCCGGTTTGAGGACAGAAGGCGCGACGGGGGGCGTCGTCCGCCGTGGTCGGGCGGGCATCCGCTCGTGCGTCGGCCGCCCTCGACTGTACACGCCATGGGGTATTTCGCGCGAATGCATGGGGGCCGTGAAATCGCGATTTGGTGTGTGTACTAAGCGAGTATTCAAACAAATCGGATTTGTCCTATTCAGCTATGTTGGCCGTGCCGATACACTCGCTTCCAGGCTACCGGATCGCGATGATCGTTCCTCCGCGACAACCGGTTTTCCCCATTTTTCATTGACAGCGAGTGACGACGCAATGCGGCTTGACCTGTGTTTACGTCTCGCACGCGAACAAGGTCGGCCCGCGCGATGCGGCGCCATCCGCTTTCCGATTCGCCGCGCGCTGGCGCGCGGTGTCGTTGCTGCGGCGTGGCTTGCCGGCATGCAGGGTGCGGTGGCGTGGGCGTCTTCCGATGCCACGCCGTTTCCGCCCGTGACGGCGCAAGCGGCCGACCTTGTCGACGTGCCTTTTTTCAGTTCCGCCCGGACCATCTGGGGCGGCTTGCTGGCATCGACCGCCGTGCCGCGTGTCGCGCTGGAGCCGCGCGCGACGAACGCTTCGGTCACATTCGCGATGCGTCCCGGTGCATGTGCGGCGTACGTCGTCCTCTGCGATGCGGCCCGCGATGCGATCGAGCGCGATTACGCGGCCCGCTTCGCGTACGGTTTTGCCTCGCCGCTTCCGGCAATCGGTGTTCGGCCGGCATTCGAGGCGCGTCATGTCGATCTGGCGTCCGCCGAGCCGTTCGTGCTCGCGGAGTGGGAGAGCGGCACGCGCGCCGGCGCGATCACCGGCAGCCTGCGCACGTCTCTCGCGCGCGCCGATCTGCCGTCCGGCGTCGCCGCGCAGATCACGCGCATGCTGGCCGGGCGGATCGATTCGACGCAGCGCGGCGCGATTGGCGATACCTTCCGCGTTGCCTTCGAACCGGACGACAGCGCGACCCTGCCGGGCCGTGTGCGCGTGACGGCGCTCGACATCCGCTTTCGCGGCCAGCGTGTCGCGGGCGTGTGGTTCGCGCCGCAGGCTGGCTCGCCAGGCGCGTACTACGATCTCGACGGCATGCCGCTCGCCGGTGCGCGGTTCGCGATGCCGGTCAACGCAACGCGGGTCAGCTCGCGATTCGGCGCGCGCGTGCATCCGGTCACAGGCGCGCGTCACGTACATTCCGGCGTGGATCTGGCCGCGCCGACGGGCCGTGCCGTCCACGCGTCGGAGCGAGGGGTCGTGACTTTCATCGGCACCGAGCCGGGCGGCTACGGCAAGTATGTGGTGATTCGGCACGACGGCGGCTATGCGTCGTACTACGCGCACCTGTCGGCATTCGAGCCGACGCTGCGAACCGGCGCGCACGTCGTGCGCGGCCAGCGCGTCGGCGCCGTCGGCAGCACAGGCACCGCGACCGGCCCGCATCTGCACTTCGAGGTGCGTCGACATGCCCGTCTCGTCGATCCGATCGAACTGGTGCAGGCGGCGAGGGCGGCGAAACTGAAGGGCGAGCAGCGGGTGGCGTTCAACCGCGTGGCCCACGTCGCACGCACACAGTTGGCCGCGGCCACGTGGGCGCCGCCGCTCGCGATGTCGCAGTCCGGCGCACCGAACGACGGCTGATCGTCGAGCTCAGGCCGGTCGTCGTCGCCGGCGTCGACGCTTGCACATCGGCGCAGCGTACCAAAGCAAACCGCCACGCCGGGCGGCGTGGCGATGGTTGGCAGGATGCGGCTGCTTAGCCGAGCGGCCAGTTCAGGATTGCGATGCCGTCGTTGTAATCGCCATCCGTTCCGTCTTCCGACCCGACGAGCCCGAAGTAGGTCTTCTTGAAGATGTCGACCTGACGCGAGCCGATCTTCGACGGTTTGCCGTTCGCCGTCACCACCACGCGCACCTTCCCTTTGCCCGAGTTCACGATCTGCGTGTTCAGGTTCGCGTCCTGCGTGCCGGCGCCCTGGAACGTCGCGGCCGGCTTCGCGTTGTCGTCGACATAGACTTCGATCGTCTGCTGCGCGGACGAATTGACCAGCGCCGTCACGCCGAACGCGATGTTCGGCGGCAGATTGAAGATGCCGTCGCGTTCGCCGCCGCCGGTCGTTGTGCCCGGCTGTGCGGGCTGCGGTTGCGGCGTCGCTTTCGAGAAGTAATTGACCACCGCGCCGACGCCGAACTTTGCCGCGGCTCCGGGCAGCACGCCGGGCGCGCCGGCCCACGTCACCGTGCAGGCGACCACCTGCCCCGCCGCATCGGCCTTCACCTTGTTCTGCCAGCTGCCGACGTCGAAGCTGTACGGGATGGTCGCGATGTCGACGAACACATCGTATTGCGGCAGCTTTTCCACGAGCTGCGTGGTCATGAACTGGCGCATCCGGTCGAGCACCGCCTGGTCGCCGTTCGCCTGTACGGCGGTTGCATCGTTGCCGGCGAGTTGCAGCAGTGCGTAAAGATCGTCATGGGTAAACGGTTGTGACATGTCGTCCTCGTCTCGATGATAGGTCTCGCGTCGCGCGGCCGGCGAGTGGATCCCGCCGTTGTCGCGCACGGAGTACAGCGTGGGACTGCAAATGACTGCTCGAATGAATCGATTCGCAATGTGTGGATGACCCCGGCGCCATCGCGGGGGCAGCCCAGCGATCGATGGGTAAGGCGCTTTACCGTGTCAGGCAAACGTTTGCTGTTTTAAACACGGTTCGGCCAGCATGGCGAAAAATAAATAAAAAAATATTCGGCCGGGAATGGAAATTGTTCAGAAAATCGAAAGCTGAAACAGTCCGATTTAATGACGTGAATTCGATTGATTGTCGATCGATATAATCGCGAAATTATATCGACGCATGTCGCGAATTATTGAATGATGGGCGGCGCAGGCGGGAATGGAGGGAGGATCCGGCTTCGGAGCAGGCGCTCGGCGTTCGCATATGGCAGCGTGTTGTTTCAACATCGTCTTTCTCTGTCGTGGCCGCGCCCACCGGCCACCACCGAACGCCCACGCCGAAGCCGGATCGCAACGGGAGGGGTGTGCGGCGCCGGCGAAGGTTGATGACCGGCTCACTCCGAACTTGAAAGACACTCCACCGGCACCACACCCGATAAGCATATCGACTCGCTGTCGCGGCGCCTATCGGACGAGGCTGATTCTTGCGCGCAATATCGCAACGCGCAGGCCTGATATACCTGACAGGCGATCAATTTCGAGATTAGCGGTATCGTGCAAGCAACGCGCGCGCCCGATGTTCGGCGGCTTTTTTGATTCAACCGGCCCGTTGCGGGGCCCTCACGAGGACAGTGCGATGACGAAACCCGATATTCTGAAAGGCGACATCAAGGAGCAGGCCCAGGAAGCAGACCGTCACAATCTGGCGCGGCCCGCGGTGAATGGCGCATTGTGGGCGCGCGGCCTGACGACGCAGCGCGTGGCCGACCTGTTCAGAACGCTGCCGGGCCTGCCGGGACACTGGATGCAGTTGCAGAACGAAGTCAACGCCGGGAATCGCTATTTCTATGGCGTCCAGAACGGTCACCAGACCACCGACGAAGGAAAGGAGCTGATCCGCTGGATCGCCGACGCGGTGGTCAGCGCGGCGCAAAAGGCGGGGTTCGATTTTCCGTTGCAGCAGCTTCGGTTTACGGCCGATACCGGGTGGCTGAAGCTGCAGCGGGTGTCGGGGCGGGTGATGGTGTTGTCGCGGCCTTGAGATCGAAGGCATGCGCCGCGACGCCGGATCGTCATCGGAGCGGCGGCGCGAGCGTGTCGATGGCCGCCTATCGCGTCATTGCCTGCCGTTCGCCCGGATGTCCGACGCCGTCGGTATCGCCGGCAATGCGCCGCGGAGCTTGCGGTTCGGCAAGGCCGGAAGTCGGATCGGGTAAGACTATTCCCGAGCCCGCACGCCATGCGTGCATGAGTCATACGCATCACGGCGCGATCGTCGCGGTTGCCTGAGCACGAACGCCATCGGCAAGCCGAACAGCAGGATCCATCGCACCGTGTAGTACACCATGACGTTCGAGTCGAACAGAAAGAACAGGAACGGCAGCGGCCACATCACGGCCCGCAGCGGCAGCCATCTGCGAGAGCGGATTCCCGTGTTGTTTTGCACAACAAGCAGAATGGCGGGAATCGCAAACGCCAAGACGAATCCCGCGATGCCGAAGTTCACCAGGAATTCCCCCGGCATGCCGAACAACAGGGTTGTCTTGTCGAGCGCGGTGCGCTCAAAATCGCGCATGATCTTGGATTTTTCCAGCGCGAACGTCTCGGGGCGATCACTCCACAGCGCACTTGGAACGATCGACGCGATCGCACCGACGAAGCTTCGCCCCATCGGGTAAGCATAGGTCGGTTGCGCGACCGTATCGATCGCCAGTGCCTGCACGTCGAAGCGTGACAGATCCCGAAACAGGAACACGCTGACCGGCCCCATGCTCAGCTCGAGATCGCGCTGCTCGGCAAACCGCTGCGACAGATTCGCGATGTCGTCGTAGCCGAGGCCGAATTTCAATGGCATCAACAGCAGGCCGGTCAGCGCCACGCCGGTACCGGCGATCCTGATCGTGCGCGGACTGATTCGCGCGATGAAGCTGTGATGGATGAACAGTGCGAACACCAGCACGAAGACGACACCCTGGCGACTCCCGGCGATGCCGGACGACAGCCAGCCCAGCACGCCGAGCTGAACGAACGCCACGGCCGTCAGCACGACGCTGCGGCGGCGTCGCATCATGAGGCAGACGAATATCCACAGCGGCGACGTGTTGGCCAGTGCCTGAATGACCCCCAAACCGCGAAACGGATCGTTGTCGGTGCCGGTTTGCTCGACGCGCGTGTCGTACAGCTCGACGATTCGTGCGTAACCGCCCAGCTTGACGTAGATGAACGCGAGCGCACCGAGGGACAGCAACGCGAACAGATAGGCGAGGCTGCTGACGCGCATGCCGGGTTCGAACCGCAATTCGGCGTTGCCGAGGCGGCTTGCGTTGACGTCGAGCGTCAGCTTGACGACCAGTACGCCGGCGAGGCTCAAGAAATACCAGAGTGCGACGGCCGGATCGTCTTGCGGCAACAGTCGCAGATAGATCTCGTCTACCACCAGCAGTTGCCACAGCGGGAACACGCCGAGAATGAAGAACAGAAAGATCCGGAACCAGCGTACGGTCGGGGTTCTCGGACGAATGGCGGCGATCGCCAGCAACAGCGCGACGTTCAGTAGCAGCAGCACGCCATGCATGCGCTCGGTAACCAGCAGAGTCGCGACGATCGCGGCAAGCGCGCCGACGGCGAACGTCGTCCACACCATGTGCCGGTTGTCGCCTTTCCGGCGCACCTCGAGGTTCGAATGCAAGGAATTCATCGAGATTGTCCCTGGAGTGCCCAACCGCTGTAGTAGCCGTACTGGCCGCCGCCGCCGGGTCCTGTCACCGCCAGCTCGCCAACACACTCGAGCACCACCCGCTCGCGACGAACGATCGAGAAGGTCGGCAGCCCGGACGTGCTCGGAACATCGACGAACGAAATTCCGGCCGGTAGCGGCCGGCGGTCCTCGCGCGCGTTCTGGCCGATTGTCAGCAAAGCGGGGCCGGTCAGGAATACACACACGAAAATGCGATCGACGAGCGGCCCGTGCGGCATGCGCGGCGCCCCGTATGTCGACGCCGAAGGGCCGTCGGCGGCAGCTTCGCGTTGCCCCGCCGGGCCCGGACGATAGAAAAAGAACAGCTCATCGCGCACGATCGGCGGTTCGCTGCCCGTCTTGAACCAGCGGATGTAATGACGCGACGCGCGCAGATAGCCTTCGTGGTTCAGGATCGGGCCGAAGCGTGCGTCATACACGCTGGCCTGCCGGGCTCCCCCGGTCGGCGCGACATACGTCGATTCCGCCCAGTCGTTCCAGGTCACGATCTGCACCCAGGTCGCGCGGGACTCGATCGCCGCGCGCCATTCCTCCGCCATGCCGGCGAACCCGCGCGTCTCGAACGCGCGATAGTTCGTGCCTTGCGGCAAACCCCGGTAGTACGGCGTAACCGGCGCCATGAAGACCTTGCCGGCGTTGCGCAACGCGGGAGCCAGGGCGCGCGTGGAGCGGGCCAGCAGCGACGGTGCGCCCGCCGCACCGAAATAGAAATAGCCGTCCGCGCAACGGATTTTCCCGACGATCTCGGCCGCCACGTTTGCGTCGATTTCCCGCTCCCCGGTGCTCGGAGACAGATGTGGGACAAAATACGCACCGAGGCGTCTGGCGGTCTCGATCAGCGATCGTGCGCCGGTGCCGTGCCGCCCGCCCAACGCGTACGCGGACAGCACGGGTCGTCCGTCCACCTTCAGCTGCGCACGGCGTCCGCGAACCGTCCGGATGATGTCTGCGAGTTCGTCCTGTGCGTTGCCGTCGGCGGACACGAACAACTTGAACGCCCCGTCGAACTGGTCGGCCGCGTCGTAGATCGTCTCGACCCGCCGCTTGTAGTACGGCTCGGAAGCGTGCCATCCGCCGCAATTCAGTGCGAAGCCGTCGATGCCGGCCGCCATCGCGTCACGCATTTCCCGCGCATACTGGTCGGGGCTGGCCGCCTTTCCGCCTCTCGGCCAGGCCACCATGTAGTGTGCGAAAACCCGGCGAGTGCCCGGCGCGTCGCTCGTCTCGCGGGTACGCGCGCGAAGCAGCCCGCCAGGGGCCAGCGCGGTCGCGACCGTCGTCATGATGAAGGATCGTCGTTTCATGGCTGCTTCCGCCCGGCGTTCGCCGGAAGCGGCGCGGCGGGTGTGGCGTGACGCGTCAACAGGACACCCGACGACGACAGGATGACGAGCGCCGCCGTGCCGACGCCGCAAATCGCGCCATAGGCGCCGAACTTCCAGCCGAGTGCCGCGACCAGCGCGAGCGTGAGGACAGCCTCGAACGACGCCATCTTCACGAACGCGCGCCGGCTGCGCGCATACAGCCACAGCGACAGGATCCTGCAGAGAAACACCAGGCAGGCGCCCAGCAGCACGGCGAACACGAACGCAAACTGATTGATCCGGCTGCCGAGCGAATGCACCGGAAACAGCCGTATCTCCAGCAACGCGTACGATGTGGCGGCCAGAAGGACCAACCCGGCCAACAGGATCGCCGCGAGCCTGCGCGCGAACCCGGCCCCGCCGATCAATCGAAGCGCCCGACCGCCGTTTCCGCTGATCGCCAGCGAAAAAGATTGTCCGAAATTGAAGGCCAGGTTGTTGAAGCCTTTGGCGACGCGATACAGCGCGGCGCCGGCCGGCCCGGCCACGGCGGAAACGATCAGCACATCGAGGTGCTTGGCACCGGACAGCACCGCGTTCGCGTACCAGCTGCTCAGCATTTCGCCGCGCGCCTGCGCGATAAAGTCGCGATACCAACCCAGCCCGCCGCGCACGGTCGGCGCATATCGGCTCGGTTCCGGACCGGTCGTGCCGCGACGCGTCACCCACAGGTAGGCAGCCAGCAGCAGCGCGCCGTACGCGGCCTCGACCAGCAGCAGCAGATCGGGAAGATGGCCGCGCAAGCCGTGGTATTCGGCGAGCACCGCGATGACAGCCAGGCGCAAAAGCGCCGAGATCGTCGAGATGACCAGCACGACGCCATTGCGCCTGGTCACCCGGAGGAATCCGAGCGCAAAGTGCGACAGCCCGTAACAAACGGGCGCGAGGACGAGCATTGCGGTCCAGTTCGGCAGCGCGATCGAGCCGGTTCGGCCCAGCAGCGCGCAAGCCAGGCAGAACAGCACGGTCGAGCCAAATGCGCTGAGGTAGTCGAGCCGAAGCAGGTTCGGAAACCGCGCCCGGATGCGATCGATCGTATAGATGCGCGCGGACCCGAAGTTGAAGGCGTCGATGGCGACGTAGAACAGGGCCAGCAACGCATACGAGCGACCGACGAGCACGGGGTCGAGGAGATGCAGCGCCAGTGCCGCCACGACGAAATTCACCAGGGCCGGCAATCCGGTGCTGGCGACGACATGGATCAAGTCGGCGTTCAGGCGGCGCATCGCTCGACCAGGTAACGGCAGTACGCGTCGTATTTTTCCTGCAGCGCCGAATGGGAAAACGCGGCGGCTTTCGCCCGCTGCCTGAGGCGCATGTCGACGAGCTGGGCGCGGTCGAGTGCGACCGCCTCGACCGCGCCCACGATCGCGTCGACCGAGCCGGCCCGGATCACGTCGCTCGCAGGCAGCACTTCCGGTATTCCGCCCACGCCGGTTCCGAGCACGGGTGTGCCGACTGCCATCGCTTCCAGCATCGCGCGCGGCATCCCTTCCTGAAGCGAAGGCAGCACGAACAGATCGTGTTCGGCGACGGTCGCGCAGGCCGTCTCCGACGATACCTGTCCGCGGAATGCCACGACGTTTGCGATGCCCAGCGTATGGGCCAGCGCCTCCAGTTCCCCACGCAACGCACCGTCGCCGACGAGCGTCAGGACGACGGACACGTTCTTGCGCTTCAGGCGCGACACGGCTTCGAGCAGCGCCACGTGTCCCTTGCTCCGGTTGTGCATCATCGAGACGTTGACCAGCCTCAATGACCCGGGCCGCGCGAGCGCGTCGGGGTCGCGCGCCGCGAAGAGCCCGTTCGGCAGGAAGGCGTCGCTGAAGCCGAACGAATCGGCGCGCGAGCGCGCGGGATACTTCGTCTGCAAATAGGTTTCCGTCACGTATCGCACGCTTTGCGCGCGCCGCGCGGCGAGCGCGGTCGAACTGCAATGGATCCATTTCGCGACGCCGCGCAACGGATGGGTAGACGCACCCTTGCTGAAGTAATCCTCCGGATCGGCGACGATCTCGGCCGAGAACGGCTTTCTCGTGATCCAGCACAGCAGGAGTGCAAGTGTTGCCACATTGCCCGGAAAGCGGATCATCAGTGTTTGCGCGCTCCGGATGACGCGGAACAGCCGTACCGCTGTACGCGGCAAGCCAGTCAGCCAGCGGCGGCCGCGAATTGCGCCAAGGTCGACGAACGACGTGCGCGGCCCGGTGACCACGGAGCCGATCGGCCGGGCTTTCGGAAACGCGCGTGCGACGATCCGCACCGCGTCGAAATGCGGCGCGAACCGGCTCGCGAACTTCTCGTGGCCCATATGAGGACTGTAGATTTCGTCGCCGACGCGCGAAAAATTACCGTCCATCACAAAGGTGATTGAACTGCTCGATTTCATGACGGATCCTTTCGACCATCTCGGTGTAGCGCATCGCGTCTGCCGTGCGCAGCGCCAGCCAGTACGTGCTGTCGTCGTGCGCAAGCTCGCGAGCCAGCGCGGCGACGCGGTCCACGTCGAAGTCGCTGGCGTGCACCACGAAGCGCGACAGGCCGAGGTCGTCGTATGCAGCCTGGCCTTTGCGCTCGTACGCGATATGAATGCTCGGCACGCCGGCCAGCACGCTTTCGAGGCTGCCGTGCAGCCGGACGGAGACGACCACCGGGCGCTCGCGCGCGACGAGCGTCGCCAGATCGTCGACCTGCCCGACGCCGAACGTGTCGCGATAGAACGTGTCGTCGCCGTTTCCGCGGCCGCTGCTTTGCAGCGCGAATCCCGCGTCCGGCAGTAGCTTCGCGACGCAACGCAGACGGGTGACGTAGTCGTCGCGATACGGCTTGCCCTTCAGGTCGCGGAACACGAACCGAATCGGGCGGGGGTGTTCGGCAAGGCGTTCCGCGTCCGGCTGGCTGCGCGGTGTCCGACCGATCTCGAGCACGACGAGGTCCCCCGTGCGAATGCCGTGCGGATGTGCAAGCTCGTCGACGCTCTGGTCGTCGCGCAGGAACACGACGTCCACGCAACGCCGGACGAGCGCCGCCAGCAGGGTGCCCGGCAGCGACTTCAGCGGACCGATGCTCTGCGGTAGATAGATCGATCGCTTCGAGCGCCGCAACGCCGTACAAGCCAGCTGGCTGCCGTGCGCGACGAGCGATTTCCAGCCTTCCATGCCGCGGGACGCGCGCAGGTAACCGCCGCCCACGCCGAAGAACAGTGCCGGCCTCGCGCGGCCGAAGCGGCGCACCGATTCGACGCAGAAACGGGCCAGCGACCAGAGGCGGATGTTCGCGTCGTCGAGATAGCCACGGAACGATGCCGGATCGAGGCAGACGATCGTGACGACGCCGTCGATGCCGGCGGCGCGGATCGCCTTCAGGCTCAACTGGACCAGCAGGCCGTCGCCGCTGTTTCGCGAGCTGTATGCGTGCAACAGATAAACGTCAGGCTTGTTCATAGATCCGCATCAGCGATTTCAGGAAATGTTCCTGCCTGAAGGTCTGGTCGAACACGTGCCGGGCGTTCTCACCCATGCACCGGCATTTGTCGACGGTCAGGCGGTTCAGGTTGTCGGCGAGGCATTGCCCGGTGAGCTCGGTGAGGATGATCCCGTTGTAGCCATGGATCACCTGCTCGGGCAGCGAGCTTTCGCCGGAGACGACGAGCACCTTGCCGGCGCGCATCGCCTCGATCGGCACGAGTGCCAGCCCTTCCCAGCGCGACGGCACGATCACGACGTCCATCGCCTGCATGGCGATCTTCGTCGAGGCTGCATCGACCCAGCCGTGGTAGACGATCCGGTCGTCGCCGGCCCGCTCCGTGACGCCGCCGCGCACCGCCATGCCGTACACGTTGATCTCGATGTCCGGCTTCAGCGCCCGCACCGCGTCGAGTACGACGTCGAAACCCTTCTGGTAATCGAGGCGACCGAAATAGCCGACGCGTATCGTCGAGCTGCCGGACGGACGATCGAGGGCGGCCCTGGCTTCGTCGCCGGCAATGCCCGTGTAGACGAGGTCTACCTTCGACATCGGCAGCCGGTACTTGCGTGCTGCTCGCAATTCGTCCAGCGACATGCAGACGATCCGGTCGCATCGAGTCGCCAGCAGGCGCTCGGTCAGCGCATAGCCCAGCCGCGTCACGTGGCCGACGTCCTTCTTCAGGAACGCCCACGCATGGGGGGTGTACAGGACCTTCGCGTGTCGATGCCGGAGCAGGCGCACGTACACGCCGGGGAACGTGCTGTGGCAATGGATCACGTCCGGGCCAATGGCCTTCAGCAACGCGCGGATCTCGCGCGCGACCCTGGCGATGCGCGCCGGATGCCGACTCGACCGGTATCCGATCAGCGTCAACCCTTCGACGCCGCTCGTGCCGCTCATCTTGTCGGGATCGCAAATCAGCAGGACTTCATTGCCCATCGCGATCTGCTCGCGAGCCAGCGCGCCGACATAGGTGGCAATGCCGCCCACCCAGGTTTCCACGACGTGCACGATCTTCATGACGTCTCCCGCTCGCGCGTTACGGACGCGTCGCCGTTCGCTTCGGTCGCACCGTACGGCGCATATCGATACGCCCCGTATCGGGCGCGATAGCCGAATGCACGCGTATCGACGCCGTTGAAGAGGACGCCGAGCAAGCCCGACGAAATCCTGTTCAGCTGCTTCGACGATTCGGCGATCTCGCCGATCGTCGTTTGTCTCGCGCGGGTCACGAGTAAGGTCGTGGCGCAGTGGGGCGCCAGAATGCTGGCGTCCGACACAGCGAGTACCGGCGGCGTGTCGATGATCACGACGTCGTAGGCGGCGCTCATCTCGTCGAGCAACCGGATCGTCGCTTCACCCAGCAGCAGCTCCGATGTGTGTTGCGAAGTGGAGCCCATCGGGATGAAGTCCAACCCCTTCGATACGTCGCGCCGCGTGGCGTCGTGCAACGAGACGCGGCCCGTCAGCAGATCCGATAGCCCCGGTGCGCGCGGCACGCCGAACGAATCGTTCAGGTGACCGCGCCGCATGTCCGCATCGATCAGCAGCACGCGCTGGCCGGCGGCGGCCATCACGGCCGCCAGGTTGGCCGACACGAAGGACTTGCCGACACCGGGGCTCGGCCCTGTCAGCAGCACACGGTTGTTGTCCGCGTCGAGCAGGCCGAGGCTGAGGGCCGTGCGCAGGCTTTTCAGGCTCTCGATGGCGGCGTCGTAGGGGTTCTCGTTGGCCAGCAGCGACGGGAAGGACCCGCGCCGCGCGGCCGATGCGGCTGCTGCCCGCTGCATCGGCGAATCGGGGATCGTGCCGTAGACGTTCAATCCGGTGCGGCGCTCGATGTCGTCCGCGTCCTTCACCCCGCCGAACAGCGCTTCGCGCGCGACCGCCGCCGTGACGCCCAGCATCACGCCGAGAATCGCGGACAGCGCGAGAATCAACGCCTTGCGCGGTTCGACCGGCTCTTCCGGAACGGGCGCGTTGTCCACTTCGCGAACGTTGCCGACCTTCCCGGCCGACACCAGCTTGAGCTGCTGGATATTGTTCAGCACACCGACGTACATTTCGTTGCCGACTTCGACGTCGCGACGCAGCCGGAGCTCGTCCTGTTCGATATCGGGAAACGCGCGCAGGCGCGCCGACAGCCCATCGATCTTCTGCTTCGCGCCATCGATCTGACGATCGAGCGCCTGCATCTCGGGATGGCCGGCCGCGAACCGGGTCGACGCCTCCGCGCGCTTCTGCTGCAACGCCAGCAGCGTCGCCTGGGTTGCGATGCTGTCCTGCAGGTAGGCCTGCGCCTCGATGCCGAGGTTGAACGTGCCGCGGTTGTGCCGCATCGCGTTGTATTTCGCTTCGGCCTGTTCCAGGTTCTGTTTCAGTTGCGGTGCGACCTTCTCGAGGAACGCGAGGGACTTCTCCGCCTCGGCCGATTTCCGCTTGACGTTCTGGGCGACGTACGCAGTGCCGATCGTATTCAGGATGTTCGCCACCGTGTCAGGGTCTTCGCCCTTCAGCGACACGTTGATGACGTTGCTCTGCTTGCGGATCTCCGACACGCTCAGATGTTTCTGCAACTGCTGCAGCGTCTTCAGTTCGGAATGACGTTCCACCTGGAACACCGCGCCCGGCCGCGCATGGAGTGCATCGACACGGATCCGGAACGTGCCGCCGGCCTGCGTCGATTCGACGAGATGCCCGAGTGCGCCTTCGATCGGCTGGTCGAGATCGCCGTTTTCCAGCCGGAAGCGTCCGTCGGGGAGTGCCGTCAGTTCGAACCGGTCGCCCTCGAAGGTTTTCGGAACGTCGAACGTGCCGATATCGATCGACTCGGTACCCCAGCCGTATCCGCCGAACCCGAACACCCCGGGCCGGGACAGGCCGTGTGCGCGCGCGGCGATCGCCTTGCCGATCAACGGGAAGCGCATCGGCGTCGCGTCGATATACAGGCGCAGGTTCTTGACGGCATGGCCGACGACCATTCTCGACTGGAGGATCTCGATCTCGGCCGCCGCCTGGATCTTGGCGTCGAAGAGCGACGACACGCTACCGAGCAGGGAGTCGGTCCCTCCCGTGCTGTCTTCGACCTGAATCAGCAGATTCGACGCGTAGATCGGGCGCGCCAGCAACGCATACGCCGCGCCCGCGGCAAACACGGTCGCCGCGATGCCGGCCACCAGCCAACGGTTCGTCAGCACCAGATCGACATACCGCACGAGTTCCGGCTCGTCGCCCAGGTCTGCGTCGGGTAACGGGTTGGGTGCTTTGTTCATGGAAATTCCGTTCATCATTCGACGCTCATCTCAGTGCCTGGATCTTCGGCACCCACGCGTTCACGCCTCGGTCGATCAGGGAATAGGCATGCCTGAACGCATCGATCGGCTTCAGGTACGGATCCGGCACGTCCATGCCGTTCCGTCCGTCGAGCTGGAACACGCGCCCCAACGAAAATGGATGGCGCTCGACGATCTCGCGCTGCTGGCCGGCTTCCATCGTCAGCACGATGTCCGCACGACGCACCAGTGCCGCGGTGAGCTGCTGCGCGCGATGCGCGGAAATGTCGATCCCGGCTTCGGCCGAGACGGATGACGCGTGCGCATGCGCCGGCGCCCCGACGAGTGCCGACGTGCCGGCGGAGACCACCTCGATACCCGGCAGTCGCGACCGCAGCAGCCCCTCGCCAATAGGGCTGCGGCAGATGTTTCCGGTGCAGACGACGAGAATGGTTCGAATCATTTTTCCTCCGGCTCTTTTCTTGCGATTGCCGTATCGATGGCTTTCGGTTATTTCGTGACGATCGCGCCCGTCAACCCGGCATTGATCGCCGGCAACAACAGATTCAGCACGCGGCTGAACCGGACGAGGCTGTTGCTGTCCACGTAGACGACGTCCTTCGGCTGAAGGTCGAATTGATTGGCGAGCACCATCGCGACGGGCGAGCGCGCGTCGAGGTGGAACACGCGCGGCGCATCGCTCGACGCACCGCGGATCACATAGAGTTGCGCGGCATCGGCGCTCGCGCTGTTGAAGCTGCCTGCCTGCGACAGCGCGTCGCTCAGCGTCAGCCGGCCCGTGCGCAACGGCAGCGCGGTAACCGGGCGGGTCACTTCACCCATCACGTAGACGCCGTTCTCCTCGCGCGGCAGCACGCGCAACAGATCGCCGTCGCGCAGCAGCAGGCCGGCGGGATTCGTGCCGCGCGCCAGCATGCCGGGCAGGTCGAGCGGATACGAGACGCCGCCGCGCACCAGCACGAGGCGGCTCTGATCGGCCGCCGGCATGAAGCCGCCCGCGCGGCCGACCGCTTCGTACAGCGTCATCGGCACGTCGTTGACCGGAACCGTTCCGGGCGTGCGCACCTCGCCGTCGACATGAATCTGCTTCGCGCGGAACGACGCGACGCGCACCGTGACCTTCGGCGCGACGAAGTAGCGTGCGAGCGCGGCCGAGATTGCACGGCGTGCGCCGTCGACGGTCAGGCCGGCGACCGGCACGTTGCCTGCATAGGGCACCTGCACGTTGCCCGCATCGTCGATCACGAACCCTTGCGGCGGATCGGACGGCCGCACATTGGTCTGCTGCAGCGGCCCTTGCGCGATGGTCAGCTCCGGGTGGTCCCAGACGGTGACCTGCAGCACGTCGCCCGCGCCGAGCGTATAGGCGGCGGGGCGGCCGAGCAGCGCATCGGCCTGGTTCGCGGCGGCCGCGTGCACGTCTGCCTTCAACTGGCGGATCAGCGTCGCATCGATTTCGGCGATCGGTATCGGCGGCGTCGCGGCAGGCGCCGGCGCGTTGCCGTTCGAACCAGGCAGGACGGTCGTGGCAGGCATCTTCATCCCCGGCGCGAACGCACAGCCCGACAACACTGCGCAGCACAGCACACCGACGCAAGCGCGCACGGTGCCGCGCGCGGGCGACGGAGCGTTCGCGGACGTGCGATGGCGGCGACCGCCGAAGGATCGGAACAGAGATAACTTCAAGGTAGAGCCTATTCGGACGTGTGAAGCGGGTGGACGATGTGCATGCGGCGCTCAGTACGCGTTCTGATGACCGAATCCGCGCAACACCGTCGCACCGATGATTCGCAGATCCAGCGCGAACGACCAGTTGCGCAGGTAGTAGAGGTCGTACTCGACGCGGGACTGCATGCTTTCGAGTTGTTCGGTCGCGCCGCGCAGCCCGTTGACTTGCGCCCAGCCGGTGATGCCGGGCTTGATCCGGTATCGGTGGATGTAGCCGTCGACGAGCGTGCGGTACTGCGCGTCGTGTTCCACCGCATGCGGGCGCGGGCCGACCACTGACATGTCGCCGAACAGCACGTTGACGAACTGCGGCAGCTCGTCGAGGCTCGTGCGCCGCAGGAACGCGCCGACCTTCGTCACGCGCGGGTCGTTGCGCGTGGCCTGCGCGACCGTGCCGGGTGCTTCGACATGCACGCGCATCGTGCGGAACTTGTAGATGTCGAACGTCTGGCCATCCGCGCCGCGCCGTTTCTGCATGAACAGCACGGGGCCCGGCGACGTCAGCTTGATGGCCGCGGCGACGACGAGCAGCAGCGGCATCAGCGCGACCAGCACGACGGCCGCGAACGCACGGTCGAAGATCGCCTTCGCGAACCGTGCACCGCGCGACAGCGGCGGTGCGGCCAGCGAAATCGCCGGTTCGCCGAGAATGTCCTCGACACGGCTGCCGAACAGCGCATGCTTGCTGACGTCCGGCATCAGGCGCAGTTCGACGAAATCGTGGCGGAATTCGTCGATCACGCGCGTGATCGTGGCGTCGTCGTCAAGCGGCAGCGCGATCCAGATTTCGTCGACGTCTTCGGTGCGGGCAAGGGCGGCGAACGATGCAAGATCGGTGGCGACGAAAACGCCTTCGCCGAACGTGGCCGCGTGCTCGGTCGTGCGATATGCGCCGACGAACCGGTAGCGCGACGCGCCGGCCGTGTCGATCGAGTCGGCGAGGCGTTCGAGCCATTCACCGCCGCCGACGATCGCGACGCGGGAGGGCGTGCACGGCACATGCAGGCTGCGGTGGCGTGCGACGCTCAGCCCGACCCGGAACACGGCGAGCGCGATCGCGACGCCGAGCGTCCAGCAGAAGAACCACGCCAGCAACGTCATCGTGACGGGCGTCAGCGCGATCATCTTCAGTAGAACGAATCCTTGGACGACAAGCCAAAGGGCGAGCGTGCGCAGCGCATAGCGCGTGGCCGGACGCGTTCGGCCGTCGAGGCCAATGCCGGCGAGCCGCAACATGAATGCCGCGAGCAGCGCGCTGACGCCGATCAGGATCCATTCAATTCGGAATGCGGCGAGATTCCACATCGAACCTCGATGCGTGATTCCCGCGATGACGATGATAAGGAGGACATCGACGGCGCATACGGCACCTGCGCTACCTTTTTCCCGCTTGCGTTTCATACCTATGTTCATTCAGCTTGATGCACGATCAATCCGGTGTTGCGGCATGGACTGATCGCTGGCGTATCGGGGTGAACTAGATCTGACATCGATATTGAAAAATGACAGTTGGCAATGAAGAAGACGAGTTTATGGGGGGGGCCATCTCGGAACCATCAGACAACGCGTCGTCCACCGAAGAAAAGCGGTAGGACAAGTACTAATTTCGTTGAGAATGCCGAGGCGGTGAAACAACGAAACGTTGTCGGGGAAAAGGGCGGGAGAGTGGGCGCGGTCGATGTAGGGCCGCTCCGATGAAGATCGGTGTCGTCTACGCTTCTAATACGAGCGTTTCATCCGACACGGAGTACTGAAAAGGCGTGGTACGGATTGCCGTGAGGCGGACGCGGAGGTCGTCAGACCGACACCGTGATACCTGCCGAACGCGACTGCCCCGCAGGCCGCACCACGATCTCCACATGCTGGCCAAACGACACAAGCGTGTGCATCAGCAGATCCAGTGAAACGTTCCGGATTCTCTCGCGCTGCTCCGGCGTGACTACCGGCCGCGCCATCTCGGCGAGCGCCGCAGCCTCGGTCTCGCTCAGGCCGCGCGACGCAATCAACGCGTTGAGCTTGAGCACGAGCGCGGACTTGGCTGACAGTGCGTCGGCATCGTCGAAGTCGAGATCGGCCGGCGCGGTGTCGGGGTGTCGGCGTGAGTAGCTGTAATTCATTGCGCGTCCCCCGTGATCACCTGCCGGTTGTGCGTCACCTCGATCCGGAAACGAACCCGTGCGATAGGATTCGCGTCAGCCATGGCCAACTCCTGCTTTGAGTTGGTTGTGGTCAGTGGCCCGCAGGTGTTGGTGCACTTGCGGGCCGCGCCCGTCTACGCAGCGGATATCGATCATCATCGCGTCATATGATTTGCATGACGAAATGATCTGATATTCCACGCGAAAACGTGCAACCACTCTAGCCGAGGTTGGCCGCTGTCAGATGTTGATTAGGTGCGCTTTCATCGGCGCGGGTCGTCAGTCGATGCCTTGCTTGCCCGCAGCTCAATGATTTCGGGTCAGCCAGCGCTGGCTGGCCGAATCGTCACTTCGTTGAAGATGTGTCAGAAACCGTGTCGGTCGAACGCTTCGGCGCGTCGGCCGCACGTCGCACGAGGATGTCATTCGCGTCGTGCCGATAGCGTTCGAACCCGTGCGCCAAGCGCGTCCGTCAGGGGTGCAAGCCCGCGCGCACGGTGTCCTTCAGCCGCGCGGCGGTGATCTCGCCCATGTGCGATTCGACGAGATTGCCGTTCGCGTCGAAGAACAGCGTCGTCGGCAGCCCGCGCGAACCGTAGGCCTTCATCGTGTGCAGCGTGCGATCGAGCAGCACGTGATCGAACTGCAACCCCTTCCGTTCGAGGAACGAGCGCACGGTCTGCGCGTCTTCGCCCTGATTGACCATCAGCACCGTGATGTCCGGATGATCCTGCTGCGCCTGCGCGAGGATCGGCATTTCGCGCTGGCATGGCGGGCACCAGGTGGCCCACAGATTGACGACGACGGGTTTGCCGGCAAAGCGCTGTGGTGCGACGGGCGTCGCGTCGAGCGCTTCGAGCCGCATCGCGGCAAGCGGCGGCGCACTGCGCTGCAACGTCGCGAGCGTGCCTTGCGCGATGCCCCACGCGGCGAGCCCCGCCAGCATGCCGGCCAGCACCGGGCGACGCAGCGCGGGCAGGCGGCGCAGTCGCCAGCCGGCGAACACGAGCGCGGCGGCGACGCCGATGCGCCAGTCGAAGCCGCCGTCGCCGAGCGCGACGATCGAGCGCGGGGCGGCTGAATACTCGGACCACCATTGACCGACGTAACCGACGCGCGCGGCGATCAGGCCAAGCAGCAGCGTGTCGAGGATCAGGCTCGCCGCGCTCTTGTGCTGGCCGTCCGGCGGGCGGCGCTGCATGAAACGGGCGACGAGCCATGCGATCAGCGCGGCGGCGGCTACCGCGACGACGCGGATCGAGAAGGGACCGATGCTCAACATAGGAAGGAAAGAGAATGACGTGACCGGGCCCGGGGCAGGCGGGAAGATTGTCGACCGCAGACAGAGAAGCCATCAACGGGCGGGCGGCGTTTCGACACGATGTCGTGCATGCGGGTTCCCTTCGCGGTCCGCGCGCGGCGCCGTCACCGGCATTGCCGCCTCGCTAGCCGCCGAGTCGATAGGCGGTAAAGAATTCGTACCACGGCGAACCTTGCGCGACCGGTACGCCGAGCGCCGACGTCCGCCGTTTCAGTGCCGTGAACACGTCGTTGATGCGCGCGGCCTGCGCGGCATCGCTGAACGGACGCGACCGTACCCTGCCGGCCGCGAACGCGCCGTAGGCGATCGCGAGCAGGCGCGCGCCGTCGTCGATCGAGAAGATCGAATCGTTGATCGCTTCGACGAAGCGTGGCCGATCCGCTTCACGCGATGCGGCGATGCACTGAAACACGATCGCCGACACTTCACGCAGGTCGCTCACACGCAGCAATGCGGGCAGGCGCGCGGCGATCCGGTCGGCCGGTTCGTCATGCAGCGCGGCGCCGAAGTCGAGCACGGCAGCCATCGGATTGCGGTCCTGCTTCACGCGATCGAGCGCCGACGCAGATGATGCGGCCGCCGCTTGCGCGTCGTCGCCCGGCGCGGCCCGCAGCGCGTCCGCCACTTGCTGCTGCCACTCCGGAAAAATCATCCGCACGTTGCCGAACTGCTCGCCGCCTGGCGCGGCCGGATTCCACCGGTAGACGATCGTGCCGCCGTGAATGAACGGCGAATACAGGTGCTCGGCCGTTTGCGGCAGCGGCCGTCGGTTGATCGGCAACCACGAGAGCGTCAGCCAGTCGTAGCGGCCGGTGGCGGGCACCGACGGGCTCGAACTCGCGACGACCTGCCAGGTGCCGCGGTTCGCATAGCGCCGGCGTGCATCGGGCACCGCGACGGTCTGCTGTTTCGCGGTATCGAAGTAGGTGGTGCCGGTCACGTTTTCGCCGCTGTCCGGGGCCGGCGTGATGGTGGCGATGACCCACGATGCACCGTCGGCCGACCGATAGTCGGCTGGCCGTAGCGTGGCGACGTCGTGCACCATGCGCGTTTCGGCGGCGACGGGGCTCGGCGGGAGATGGGCGGGACCGGCGACGATACTCGGCATGGACATCCCTTGGAATCGGGTGCGTATCGGCGGATGGGGCCGATACGCGGCGGCGCATGGTAATGCTCCTAACTGTAGGACGCCCTGACCGGAAACGGAAACCGACCGAAGCGGCGCCAGTGGCTCCAGCGGCCCGGACAGCGCCAAGCCGCGCTCACGCGCTGCGCCGCTTCGGCTTACCATGCGCACCTGGGCTAGAACGACCCACCCCGATCGGGAGCGAACATGACCGACACGAAAGCTATTACAGCGCACTGGACGCACGTCGCCGACCAATGGATCAGCTGGGCCGGCAGGCCGGGCCACGATGCCTTCTGGAAGTATCGCGAGGGGCTGGCCGCCTACCTCGGCCGCGGGGCCGGCCGCGCACTGGAGATCGGCTGCGGCGAGGGCCGCGTGAGCCGCGAGCTGAAGGCGCTCGGCTACGACGTGACCGCGAGCGACGCGGTGCCCGCGATGCTCGACGCCGCGCGTCGCGCGGATTCCGCGCACCGCTACGCGCTCGCCGATGCCGCAGCGCTGCCGTTCGATCCGGCCAGCTTCGATGTCGTGATGGCATACAACGTGCTGATGGACCTCGACGACATGGCCGCCGCGCTGCGCGAAGCGCGCCGCGTGCTGAAGCCGGGCGGGCTGCTGTTCGTGTCGCTCGTGCATCCGTTCCGCGATCGCGGCCGTTTCGCGGGGCCGCAACCCGACGCGCCGTTCGTGCTGGAAGGCACGTATTTCGGCAGCGAGCATTTCGAAGGCGTGGAAACGCGCGACGGACTGTCGATGCACTTCGCGGGCTGGTCGCTGCCGCTTCAGGCCTATATGGATGCACTGGAGTCGGCCGGCTTCGCGATCGTGTCGCTGCGCGAGCCGCCGCCCGACCGCGCCGACACGGACACGCTGAAGCAGTGGTCGCGCGTGCCGCTGTTCCTGTGGATCAAGGCGCGGCCGCTGGATTGAAGCCGTCGCGGCCGCGCAGTGTGCGGCGCGATCAGCGCGGCAAGACCTTCCGATAGATCAAGAACCCGGTCTTTTCCGCGACCGTGTCGTACAGCCGCATCGCCGTGTGATTCGTTTCGTGCGTCTGCCAGTACACGCGTTCGGCGCGATGCGCCTGCGCGGCGTCATACACGGCTTCGATCAATGCGCGGCCCACGCCCTTGCCGCGTTCGCTGTCGAGCGTGAACAGATCCTGCAGATAGCAGGTCGGCCCGGCCAGCGTCGTGCTGCGGTGATACAGGAAATGCACGAGCCCGACGAGCCGGCCGTCACGTTCCGCGACGCGCGCATGCACGGGCTCGTAGCCGTCGAAGAAACGCGACCACGTGAGCTGCGTGATCTCGCGCGGCAGCGCGGTGTCGCCGAAGCGGCCGTAGAAGCGGTTGTAGCCGTCCCACAGCGGCAGCCAGTTGTGGAAATCGTCTTCCCGCACGGGGCGTACGGTCAGGCCGGCGTCGGTAGCGTTCATGGTCGCGAACCTCATCGATGATGTTGGAATGAAGCGTTGCCGACGCGGCCGGCAACGGGAGCAGACCGCTACGATAGAAAGTTCGTGGCACCATGTGTAGACCCATGACATCTACACATTCTGGAGCCACGATGGATTACGCCGTGTTGCTGTCGACCTTCGAGCGCGAGGCGGGGCCGCATGCGGCCACGCGGATGTCGCAGCAGCAGCGGCTGTACGCATGCCTGCGCGATGCGATCCTGGGCGGCCGGATCGCCGAAGGCGCGCGGCTCGCTGCCTCGCGCACACTCGCCGACGAACTCGGCATCGCGCGCAACTCGGTGCTGTACGCCTACGAGCGGCTCGCGTCGGAAGGGTTCGTGACCGGCTCACGACAGGGCACCGTGGTCGCGCGGATGGGCCTGCGCGGGTCGCGGGCCGCCGCCGCGGCGCCACGGTA
>NZ_VWWG01000090.1:0-28496 GCF_011753085.1 Burkholderia sp. Tr-862 | reverse complement strand
CGAGGCGCTGCGCAGCGCGGCGGCCGCGTTCGAGCGGGCGGCCGCGAGCCACGGCGCGGGCGTGCGCGGCATCGTGCGGATCTCGGCCAGCGACGTGATCGCGGTCGAGGTGCTGCCGCCGATGCTCGCGCAGTTGCGGCGCGACCATCCGGGGCTCGTGATCGAACTGGTGCCGACCGACCGGATCCAGGACGTACTGAACCGCGAGGCCGACATCGCGGTGCGGATGGCGCCGCCCGCGCAGGACGCGCTCGTCGCGCGGCGCGTCGGCGAGATCGACGTCGGGCTGCATGCGCGCGACGACTACCTGGCACGCAACGGCACACCGTCGACCATCGGCGAACTCGCCCATCACGCGCTGATCGGTTTCGATACGGTCACGCCTTTCATCCGCTCGGCCGGGCGCGGGATGCCGTTGTGGAAGCGCGATGCGTTCGCGCTGCGCACCGACAGCAATCTCGCGCAACTCGCGATGATTCGTGCGGGCTACGGAATCGGCTTCTGCCAGAACGGGCTCGCGAAACGCGATGCGCGGCTCGTGCGCGTGCTGCCGGATGGGCCCACGATGAAACTGGAAACCTGGGTGGTCATGCACGAGGATCTGCGCACGAGCCCGCGTTGCCGGGCCGTGTTCGATGCGCTGGCGAACGGGCTGCGCGCGTATGCCGACGGGACGGCCGACTAGGCCGTTCAAACCCGCCGCGCCCCGCCCGCTTCACGCTTCACATCAGCAACTGCCGCGACAGCACCTCGCGCGCCTGCGTGACCGTCTCGCGCTCGCCCGGCATCGGCGGCGTCAGCGAGAACACCGCGTCGGGCAGCGCCGGCAGCCGGTATTTCGCGCCGAGCCGCACCAGGCCCTCGCCGATCGCCGACGCGCACAGACAGCCGACGCCGAGCCCCGCCGCGAGCATCGACTGCAGCCCCGCGACGCCCGACGCGCTGTGCACGAGCACGTACGGCGCGTGCTGCTCGTCGAGCGAGCGCACCGCGATCTGATGCATCATGCAGTCGTCCGGCAGCAGCACGAGCGGCAAGGGCTCGGGCAACTGCTCGGCGAGCGCCGGCGACGCGACCCACGACAGCGGCTCGCGCCGCAGCACCCAGCGCGTATCGGCCGACGCGGGCCGGAACGGACCGCTCGACAGGTTCATCACGACGCCGAGATCGATCTGCCCACGCGCATGGGCGGCTTCGATCTCCGCGCTCTTCATCGCGCTCACGTGCAGGCTCAGTTGCGGGTAGCACTCGCGCAGCCGCGCGAGCAGGCCCGCGACTTCATGCGTGCGGTAGTAGTCGGTGATCGCGACGCGCAACTCGCCCTTGATCGCTTGCCCGCGCAGGTCGTCGAACGCGGCCTCGTTCAGCGCGACGATGCGCCGTGCATGCTGCAACAGGCGCGCGCCGGCCGGCGTCGGCTCGACACCGCGCTTGCTGCGCACGAACAGCGGCACGCCGGCGCGCGATTCGAGCTTGCGCACCTGCTCGCTGACTGTCGACTGCGACAGGTGCAGCAGCGGCGCGGCGGCCGTCAGGCTGCCGGCGTCCGCCACCGCCGCAAATGTGCGCAACTGATCCAGGTCGAAACCGCGCATCACCCTCTCCATCAATCGGATAACCCGATGGATGCTACCACCAATTCCCGCTTTTCCGAATCATCGACGGTCCCCAGAATATCGGTTCACCGGCGCGCCTGAACACCCGTTTCGATCGGATTCAGCATGCAGCCCTCATTCTTCCGGACTTGCGTTCATGACCGACAACACCCTCGCCCCTTGCGCACCGGCCGGCGCGGCCGCCGCGGCACCGCCGCGCAGCCATCACGGCTGGGCCCTCGTGGTCCTGCTGGTCGGCGCCATTCTGCCGCCGCTCGACTACTTCATCGTGAATCTCGCGCTGCCGGCCATCCGCGACGGCATCGGTGCGCGCCCGGCCGAGCTGCAGCTCGTCGTGTCGGCCTACGCGTGTGCGAACGCGGTCGTGCAGATCACCGGCGGACGGCTGGGCGACCTGTACGGCCGCAAGCGGATGTTCATGGTCGGGATGGCCGGCTTCGTCGTCGCATCGGCGCTGTGCGGGCTCGCCGGCAGCGGCGCGGTGCTGGTCGGCGGCCGCGTGCTGCAGGGCCTGTTCGCCGCGATCCTCGCGCCGCAGGTGCTCGCGACGATCCGCAGCGTGTTCAGCCCGCAGGAGCAGGTGCGCGTGATGGGCTTCTACGGTTTCGTGTTCGGCCTCGCGGCCGTGATCGGCCAGCTCGGCGGCGGTGCGCTGATCAGCCTGCATCCGTTCGGGCTCGGCTGGCGCGCGATCTTCCTGGTCAATGTGCCGATCGGCATCCTCGCGCTGCTCGGCAGCTGGCGCTTCATCCCGGAGAGCCGGCCGCCGCGCGGCCAGCGCATCGACGTGCCCGGCACGGTGCTGCTGTCGCTGTTCCTGCTGATGCTCGTCTATCCGCTGACGCACGGGCGCGAGGCGGGCTGGCCGCTGTGGATGGTCGCGTGCGTCGTTGGTGCGCTGCCGATGCTCGGCGCGCTGCTGGCAGTCGAAGCGCGCCGGCTCGCCGGCGGCCGCGATGCGCTGCTCGATGTGCGCCTGCTGCGCAACCCGGTGGTCGCGCTCGGGCTCACGCTCGCGTTCCTGTTCTACATGCTGAGCGCGTTCTTCCTGAGCTACGGGATCTATCTGCAGGGCTGCCTGAACTGGTCGCCGCTCGCGTCGGGGCTCGCGATCCTGCCGCTCGGCATCGGCTTCCTCGCCAGCCCGTTGCTGATGCCGCGCCTCGTCGACCGGTTCGGCGGCTATCGCGTGCTCACGCTCGGCTTCGCGATACTCGCGGCCGGCGTCGCGACCGCCGCCGCGCTGGCCGGCGACCATGCGCCCGGCGCGGGCTTCTATGCGGGCATCGCGGCGATCGGCGTCGGCCAAGGGCTCGTGCTGCCATCGGTCGTGCGGATCGTGCTCGCGGAAGTCGACGCGGCGCGCGCCGGGGTCGCCTCCGGCATGGTCACCGCGATGCTGCAGATCGGTGCGGCCGTCGGTGCGGCGACGCTCGGCGGGCTGTTCTTCGCGCGGCTCGGCGCGCAGCCGGGGGCGCTCGACTACGTGCAGGGATTCAGGACGGCGATGTGGGCGCTGACGGTCGTGCTGCTCGTGTGCGTCGCGCTGTCGGCCGCGTTGGGGCCGATGCATCGGCGGGCGCGGGCCGGAGTGTGACGGCGGCGGGCGCAGGGCGCATCGCCGGCGGCGACACGGAAACCGTGCATGCGCGACCGCTCGCCGGCATCGGGCTCACGGGTGAGGCTTGAGCGACGCGTGGCGGGCTTCCCATTCGGCCAGTTCGACGCGATAGCGCGCCAGCGCTTCGTCGTACAGGTCGAAAACGCACGGCGAACAGCCGCTGTTGCAGCAGTCTTCCAGTTCAGGTTGTTCGGGCGGGGTGGGACGCGGATCGTCGTCCGGCGTATCCGCGGAGGCAGGCTTGGTCACGTCTTGATTCGGTCACATGATGCTGAATGAACAGTATACGGTGATGGACTGCGACATGCAGGCCCCCTGCCCGCGCGGGGCCATGCGTTCGCGCGTCGACGACCGACCAACAGGAGCCGCGTCATGGCCGAAGCAGTGAATCCGCCGGAACTCTGGGCGCCGTTCGGCGCGTTCTCGATGGCCGTGGTCCAGGGTGACGGCCGGATCGTCCATCTGAAGGGACAGGTCGCACTCGATAGGTACGGACACGTCGTGGGTGCCGCCGACATGCGCGCGCAGGTCCGGCAAACGCTCGGCAACATTCGCGACGTGCTCGCCGCGATGGGCGGGCAGATGCAGGATGTGATCTCGCTGGTTCACTACGCGACCGACATCGACGCTTTCATGCAGGCCGGCGACATCCGCGAGACGTTCTTCGCCGAACCCTATCCCGTGACGACAACCGTTCAGGTCGAACGTCTCTACCGCCCCGATCTGCTGATCGAAATCGCGGCGATCGCGGAAATTCCGCGTGCGCGATTCCGCATGCGTTGACGTCGTGCCCGAGCGCGACAGCCCGCCACCCGCTATGCCACGCGCCCGCTCACCGGAATCGATGCGCCGGTGATCGCCTGCGCATCGGCCGACAGCAGGAACCCGATCGTCGCCGCGAGCTGTTCGGGCCGGACCCAGCGCGAGAAGTCCGCGTTCGGCATGTCCGCACGATTCGGCGGCGTGTCGATGATGCTCGGCAGCAGCGCGTTCACGGTCACGCCGCGATCGAGCAGCTCCGCCGCCAGCGCCTCGGTGAGCCGCGCGACGCCCGCCTTGGCCGCCGCATACGCGCCCATTCCCGCGCCGGCCTTGAACGCCGCGCCGGCGCCAATGTTGACGATACGGCCGGCCGGACTCGCCACCAGATACGGCAGCGCGGCCTTCGACGCGTTCAGCGCCGTCTTCACGTTCAGTTCGTACATGCGGTCCCACGTGGCTGCATCGCCGTCGGCGATCGTCTGCCATGTGAATGCGCCCGCGATGTTCAGCAGCGCGTCGACCCGGCCGAATTCGCGATTCACGATGTCGAGCGCGCGCGCGGCCGCCTGCGGATCGACGAGGTCGATGCCGCCGATGCGCAGCGCATCGGCCGGCACGCCGGGCAATGTCTGCGCGTCCGGCGCCGCGCCGCGGCCGATCAGCGCGACGCGGGCGCCGCGCTGGCCGAGCCACGCGGCCGTGGCGACGCCGAGATGACCGAATCCGCCGGTGATCGCGACTGCCTTGCCTTTCAGGTCGTGTTCCATCGATGTGCTCTCCTTGGGTCCAGGGGTGTTTGATGATGCGTAGTTAGGGGGCAATGCCGGCCGCGACACGGACGCGCCCGGCCGACGTTTCGACAGCGTAGCGCCGTTCACGCTTGCGTGCGCACTGCGACGCATGCGTGGATGCCGGCCACGTCGGCGAGTCGACACGCCGGCGCTGCATGGGTGCGTCGCGCTCAGGCGGGCATAATGCGCGATCACGGTGCGCCGCGCGATGCATCATGATCGCGCTGGACCCTTGAACGGCCTGAGCCGTTTCCGTATCGAAACCCGAACCTCAACCCGTCTATCCCATGCAAGTACTCGTCGTTGGCACCGGCAAGCTGGCAACCGAACTGCTCGGCTCGCACCGGCTCGACCCGTCAACCTGTCACGTGATGGCCTGGTCCGAGCATGTGCACACCGAGCTGCAACGTAGCGATGACGCCGGACGTAGCGACGCCCGACATATCGACGCCCGACGTACCGACGCCCGATCGATCGTCGTGCACGCCGGGTCCGGCCGCGAACTGCCTGCCGCGATCGCATTCTGCCAGGCAACCGGTTCGCCGCTCGTGGAGCTGTCCACCGGCTCCGACCTCGAAACCGGATCGCACGACTTCCCCATCGTGCTCTGCCCGAATACGAACATCCTGATGCTCAAGTTCATGAGCATGCTGGAAACCAGCGGCCATCTGTTTCGCGACTGCCGCATCAGCGTGACGGAGTCGCATCAAGCCAGCAAGACATCCGTGCCCGGCACGGCGGTCGGCATCGGCCAGTCGCTCGGTATTCCAGCGCAGGAGATCCGCTCCGTACGCGACCCGAACGAGCAGCGCGACGCATTGCAGATTCCCGACGATCAGCTCGGCCGCCATGCATTCCACCGGATCCGCATCGAGGATGACGCGTGCAGCCTGCAGTTCGAATCCCGCGTGTACGGCGCGTCGCCTTACGCGGACGGCGTGTCGCGGATCGTCGAGGCCGTCCGGCAGCACGCGCTCGAACCGCGCCGGTATTCGATCGTCGAGTTCATTCACAACGGCTGGCTGTAGGCGCAGCACGCGCGACGACGCGCGGCCGGCACACGCGACGGCCGCAATCGCGCCATCGTCGACGCTTGCGTTACGTGTCCCCCAGCACGGCCCCGCTCTCGGGCAACGTCGCGCCGCCATCGACGACGATCGTCTGCCCGGTGATGTACGCCGCGTCGGCCGACGCGAGAAACAGCATCGCGTTCGCGATGTCCTCCGGCTCGCCCATCCGCGCGAGCGGAATGTCGCGCGCGATCTGCGCGGCGACCGACGTATCGCCGAGATTGCCGGCCGCCGGCGTGCGGATCATTCCCGGCTCGACGCCGTTGACCGTCACGTTGCGGCGCGCGAGTTCAAGCGCCGCCGCGCGGATGAAGCCGTTCACGCCGGCCTTCGACGCCGCGTAGTGCGCGAGCCCCGGATAGACGACGCGCGGCCCGGTCACCGACGACGTGACGAGCAGCCGCCCCGCCCCCGCGCGCTCGAATGCCGGCAGCGCGGCCTGCGCGAGCCAGAACAGCGCCGACAGGTTGACCGACAGCGTCCGCGCGAGCGTCGGCTCGTCGATCTGCGCAAACGGCGTCAGCGGAAAATACGCGGCGTTGTGGACGACGACGTCGAGCCGGCCGCCATCGCGTTCGACCGCCGCGACGAGCGCGCCGAGTTCGTCGCGACTCGCGGCGTCGACGCGATATGCGCGCGCCTGGCCGCCCGCGCAGGCGAGCGCGTCCGCCTGCGCGGCAGCCGCATCGGCGTTGAGATCGGCGAGCGCGACGAACGCATCGGATTGCGCGAAACGATGCGCGATCGCGGCGCCGATCCCCTGCGCGGCGCCCGTGACCAGCACGACGCGTCCGCTGAAATCAGCACGCAGGCGGCCGCTGCCCGGCACGGCGTTCATCGCTGCGCCCCGTCGCCGAGCGGATGCACGGTTTCGTTCAGAACCTCCGCATGCGCGCCGACGGGGAAGTTCGACAGCGTGCCGAAATCGCCTCCCTGATAGCCGAAGATCTTGCCGTCGGTCTTGCGTTGCGCGAGGTCGATCAGCACGACGCCGAGCGTCGGCACCACCTTCTCGCGCCACACGAACAGATACAGCTCATCGGCGATCCTGAAGTAATGGCAGCGGTCCACATCGGCGAGCCCGCCTTCGACGCCCTGCAGGCATTGCCATGCGTAGAAGTTCTCATTCAGGTAGATGTGCTCGTAGCATTCGGTCGGGCTGTAGCGATACATCGTCCGCTTGCCGATCAGTTCGCGCGTGGGGCCGTGCAGCGGGCCCGGCTGCGCGTGGCCGCCGAGCATGCCGTGCCGGAACGCCGCGTCGACGCCCGTCAGCGGCAGCCCGCGCGCGACGCGTGTGAACGCGTCGATATGCGTGTCGGCCTCGGTCGGCAGCGTGCCGACCACCGACGTCCACACGCCGTTGCCGACGTCGATCACGAGGCTGACCGACGTCGCGCGTGCTGCCGGATCGATGTAATCGACGAAATACAGCGCGTCGCGCAACCGCGTCACGCGGCACGGTGCGCGGCCGCCCGTATCGGTCGCCGCGTCGCGCCATTGCAGCGCGCCCGCCTCGAACGTATAGACGCGCCATGCACCAGCTGCGTCGCCGAGGGCCAGCGAGCGCCCAGCGAGTGCGTTCACGGGCGCGAGGACGTGCGCGTCAGGCGCGAAACCGTCCGCGAGCGCGCCAACCTGAATGAATACCGGATCCTGTCGTTCCACCTGCCATCTCCCGCGCAGCTTCAGGCCCGGCGGGCCATGTACGCTGCTCATGTGCACATGGTGCGGGCTGCGCGCGCCGCGCGGTATCGGCCAAAAGGATGAAGGGCGCGCGGCGCCGGAACGCGCTAGAGTGCACGTGATCCGCGCCGCTGCCGGCGCAAGGAGCGCACATGCATCGCATCACCCATTACCGACGGACCGACGAAGGAATCGAGGCGATCAGCCTCGAGTCCGATCGCGCGTTTCCGCGGCACGCGCATGACGAATTCGGGGTCGGCGTGATCGTCAGCGGCGCGCACCGGTCGTGGAGCGGCCGCGGGCAGGTCGACGCGCTGGCCGGCGACGCGATCATGGTCAATCCGGGCGAAATGCACGACGGGATGCCGATCGATGCGGGCACGGGCCGGCGCTGGCGGATGCTGTACCTCGCGCCCGCGCTGGTCGCGGGCGTCGCGACGGAAGAAGGCCTCGAGAGCGTCGAGCTCACGCATCCGGCCGTGCGCGACGCACGGCTCGCCGCCGCCTTCGGCCGGTTGCATGCGCGGATCGTCGCGGGGGAAACACTGCCGCTCGCCCGCGACGAGGCCCTCGTGACGCTGGTCGCCGGGCTGCTCGCGCGGCATTCGAACCGCGCGCTGCCGGCCGCCGCGTCGCGCCGGCGATCCGCATGGCCCGCGAGCGGCTCGATGCGGCACCCGCCGCACCCGTTTCGCTTGCCGAACTGGCCGGCCTGAGCGGCGTGAGCCGCTTCCAGCTGCTGCGCGGGTTCGCGCGCGAGCTCGGCATCACACCGCACGCGTATCTGCTGCAGTCGCGCACGCGACTGGCTCGTGCGCTGCTTGCAAGCGGCCGGCCGATCGCGGATGCCGCGGCCGAAGCCGGGTTCGCCGACCAGAGCCACCTGACGCGCGCATTCGCGCGCCAGTTCGGCATCACGCCGGGGCGATTCATGCAGGCCGGCTGACGGGCTTGGGTGTCCCGAGGGGAGGGTTCCGAGGCGATGCTGGCGGCGGCATGGCGGCATGGCGACGCGGATCGCTGCCACTCCGTCGCATTCCGTAGCGGCAGCGTTCGATGCCTGCGTTACCGGCCACCCTGAGACCGTGGACGCAGCACCACGCGCCCTCCCGCTCGCCATCCTCGCTGCAATTTCGTTCAAGACGCCCGCGCCGCCGCACGGCACGATGCGGCGCATGAAGACACGACTGATCGGCTATCTCTATCTCGCCGCCGCGATGGCGGGCGTCGGCAGCACCGTCATCGCGAGCCGTCTCGCGGCCGACGGCCTGCCGCCGTTCGCGGCCACCGCGCTGCGCTTCCTGATCGCAACCCCGTTGCTGTACGCGCTGATGCGTGCGCAGCGAATGCGGTGGCCGCGTATCTGCGCGCGCGACGCCGTCCTGCTGGTGGTCCAGGCGGCGGCGGGCGGAGTCGGCTATACCGTGCTGCTGATCAGCGGCACGAAGCTGTCGTCGCCGATCGATGCCGGCGTGATGCTCGGCACGCTGCCGGCGATGTCGACGCTGATCGCGGCGCTCGTGCTACGCGAGCGGCAGACGCCGCGCGACTGGGGGGCGGCCGCGCTCGCCACCGCCGGCGTGCTGTTCGTCACGTTCGCGCCCGGCCAGGCCATGCCGTCGCTACGGACGCTCGCCGGCGACGCGCTGGTGCTGGCCGCCGTCGCCTGCGAAGCCGTGTTCATCCTGCTCAACCGGCGGTTGTCGACGCCGTTGCCGCCGCTCGCGCTGTCGACGGCGATGTCGGGCCTCGGCTTCATGCTCGCGCTGGTGCCGGCCGCGTTCGAATGGCACGCGCAGGCGGCCGGCTGGACCATCAGCGCGATATCGGCGATCGCGTACTACGCACTGGTGCCGACCGTGCTCGGCTACCTCTGCTGGTATGCGGGTTCGGCACGCACGAGCGGCACTGAAGCCGCGCTGTTCACGGCGGTCGCGCCGGTCTCGGCCGTGCTGTTCGCCGTCGCGCTGTTCGGCGAGACGCTCGGCGGCACGCGGCTGCTCGGCATCGCGCTCGTCGTCACGGGGATGCTGGTGGGCGCGACGCGGCGACGTGAACCGCCGCCACGCGAAACGGATGCACAGTCGAGGTTGCCGACAGGGCCGGCGGCATCCACATCGACCGCCAGCGATTGATCCGCGCGAGCGACGACTGTAGGAATGTGTCCGCGCGCGGCAAAACCGTTGCGCACCGTCGCGCAAGATGCAATATTCGCGGGGCCGGGCCATTTGACAACCATCGAACAATAATTCGCATCGCCATGAACAAGAAGGAAGCCAGAACGAGAATCGCGGCGCTGCTGTCCGCGGGCGCAAGGAAGGCCGACGTGCTGGCCGAGCTGGCCGGACAGGGCCTCAAGGATCACGTGCTCGCACGCCTGATCGCGTCGCGCCCCGACCCCGAGCTGTGCAGAAAGAACAAGGTGCACACCTGGATCCTGATCGGGCTCGGCATCGCGCAGTTGCTGATCAGCCTCGCGCTCGGCTATCTCATCGCGGCCGCCGCCAGCGAATCCGGCAGCACCGGCATGCTCGGCAAAGGCCTTGCGGGGCTGTTCCTCGTGCTGACCGTGCCGCTGTCCCTGCTGTTCATCTGGGGCTTCGCGACCCATCGCGTCGGCGCATATCACGCGTTCATCATTCTTTCGCTGCTGCAACTGCCGAAGACCATCGCCGATCTCGCACACGATCCGTCGTCGGCGCTGCCGAGCCTCGGGGTGACGGTCATCCTGCTGGGCTACGTCTGGTTCGTCCGCAACCGGATGTTCCCCGACTTCGGCTGGTTCACGCCCCGCAAGGTCGACGGCCGTTACGCATTCGTGGAAAGCGCCTGACGCCGCCTGCGCCTTCATCGCGAACCATGAAAAAAGGCGCCGGGCCGCCCCGCAATCGCGGGACGGCCCGGCGCCTTCTGCATTCCGGAGCCCGGCGACTTACTTCGCCTTTTCAGCCGAGTCGCTGATCGCCTGGCCACCCTTCGAAATGTCCTGCCCCACGCCCGCAACGGTATTGCAACCGGCGAGCGCGGCAGTCACCACCAGCAGCACTGCAGCAATCGTACGCGTCATTCTCGTTCTCCTTCGAATCAACAAGCCCGACCGGGCGAATCGTATGCGGCGTGGTGCCCTGCAACGCGCAGGACACGGGGCCTGACCTGATTATACGGAGACGGCCGCCGCACGCCAGTAGTGGCCGAGCCGGTGTCACGCGTGCCGCACAGCCGTGGCACGCAGATTTTCCTTGACTTCGCCGGCTCGCAAACTAATATACGCACCGCGTACATTTACCATCAGGTGCTGCCGATGACCGTTCCCCAGCAAGCCTTCCTGCGCGACGCGATGCGCCGCCTCAACATGACCCGCGAAGCGTTCGCGAACCGCATCGGCGTGAGTCGTCGCGCGCTCGATACGTGGCTATTGCCCGACGACTCGCAGGAATCGCGCGGAATGCCCGAGATCGTCGAGCGCTTCGTGTCGGAAATCGTCGAACGCTCGGCCCCAGACGGCGGCGACTATACGCAAAGCGTAGACAAACAAGGGCTCTCGAAGCAATTCCTGTTCGAAGGCAAGCCGCAGTTGATCTCGGTGGACCAGTTCTCGCGCGATTCGGTCGAGGCGCTCTTCCGCGTCGCCGACGTGATGCAGCCGATCGCGCGCCGCCACAAGATTTCGCGCGTGCTCGAAGGCGCCGTGCTCGGCAACCTGTTCTTCGAAGCCAGCACGCGCACCCGCGTGTCGTTCGGCGCGGCCTTCTGCCGGCTCGGCGGCTCGGTATGCGACACGACCGGCTTCACGTTCTCGTCGATGGCCAAGGGCGAATCGATCTACGACACGAGCCGCGTGATGGCCGGCTATGTCGACGCACTCGTGATCCGCCACCCGGAGAAAGGCTCGGTTGCCGAATTCGCCCGCGCGACCAACCTGCCGGTGATCAACGGCGGCGACGGCCCGGGCGAACACCCGAGCCAGGCGCTGCTCGATCTCTATACGATCCAGCGCGAATTCTCGCGACTCGGCAAGATCGTCGACGGCGCGCACATCGCGCTCGTCGGCGACCTGAAATACGGCCGCACCGTGCATTCGCTCGTCAAGCTGCTCGCGCTGTACCGCGGGCTGAAGTTCACGCTCGTATCGCCGCCGACGCTCGAAATGCCGGCGTACATCATCGAGCAGATCGCGACGAACGGCCACGTGATCGAGCAGACCAACGACCTCGCCGCGGGGCTGCGCGGCGCGGACGTCGTCTATGCGACGCGGATCCAGAAGGAGCGCTTCACCGACGAGTCGTTCGAAGGCTATACGCCGGATTTCCAGATCAACCAGGCACTCGTCGATTCCGTCTGCAAACCCGACACGCTGATCATGCACCCGCTGCCGCGCGACAGCCGGCCCGGTGCGAACGACCTGTCGGTCGACCTGAACCGCGATCCGCGTCTCGCGATTTTCCGACAGACCGACAACGGCATTCCGGTGCGGATGGCGATCTTCGCGGTGCTGCTCGGCGTCGAGAATCTCGTCCAGCATTCGATGCGCGACGCAACGTGGCGCCCGCCGGCGTACCTCGGGCCGGAGGATGCGGTGTTTCACGGGATCGATTGAACCGCATCCGGCGCCACGCGGCCGCCCTTGATCGCTTCAGTTCAGGGGGCCGCGCACGCCGACATGACGCACAACGCGCCGCCTTGCACGGCGCGTTTTCATTTTCGCAGCGGGGGACGTGGGAGCGGCCGGCACGGCGTTACCGGGCCCACGGGTCGATCACGCGCAAGCCCGCCGCTTCGAACGGCGCGACGTCGCGCGTCGCCACGATCAAGCCGTTCGCCGTGGCCGTTGCAGCGATAAATCCATCGGCAGACGTCATCGCGTTGCCTGTAGCACGAGCCTTCGCGCGAAGGCTCGCATAGGCTTTACTGGCCGCATCGTCGAACGGCAGGATCCGGCCGCGAAACAGCGGCACGACGCGCTGCTCGATGCTTTGGTGCAGCCAATCCCGCCTTCGCCCCTCCGGCAAGGCGGCCACGCCGAAGCGCATTTCCGCGAGACTGATCGCGGCAAGAAACAGCGTCTCGACATTCTGCGCATCGAGCCATTCGATCACGGCCGCACTCGGCTCACGTCGCAGCGGCTCGGAAATGACGTTGGTATCGACGAGGATCATTCGAAGCTCATCGGATCGGTTGGCGCGCTGTCGCGCGGAGCCTCGAAATCGACACCGCCCGCCTCCCGCCCGATTTCGGCCAGCAGCGTCCCAAGCTTCGCCCGCCCGCCGGGCCGAACGGCCTCCTCGAGGATCGCGCGCACCTCCGCTTCGGTACTCCGACCATGTTGCGCCGCACGGATGCGAAGCGCGCGATGCACCTCGTCGGGCAAATTTCGAACGGTAATAACCGGCATGATGCACCCCGCCACAATTGCTTTCAATGCATTCAGATTATCACCTTGCTGTCACGGGGGACGAATGAAAACGCGACCACTGTAGCTCGTTCGACGGCCCTTCACACTCGGCCATTCGGCCATCTTCCCCGCCCAGCAAACTCCGCCGGCCGCCGTGACATTCGTCAACGTTCTTCCTACAAATGCGAACAAGAACGCTTCTCATTCACCAAAAAGTTACATAGAATGCCCGACTGAAAACAAATCGTAATAATTCCGGGCGGCATACACGTTTGCGAAACGCGCCGTTCCCGGGCCAAACCGCGAGGTCGAAGCGCACCATGAAGTCCCGTCCTGACGAGTTGAAGCTCGGCAAATTCACCACCCTGTGCAGCGTGCTCGCCGCGAGCCCCGCGTTCGCCGACGGCACGCCGTCGCCCGCCCCGGTCAGCACCGAAGGCCATCTCGCACCGATCGAGATCCAGGGCAAGACCGAGCACAGCTACAAGGCCGACTTTTCCGCCTCCGCGAAATTCACCGCCCCGCTCGTCGACACGCCGAAGTCGGTAACCGTGATCCCGCAGGAACTGATCCAGAACAGCGGTGCGGCAACGCTGACCGAAGCGCTGCGCACGGTGCCCGGCATCACGTTCGGCGCGGGCGAAGGCGGCAACCCGCTCGGCGATCGGCCGTTCATCCGCGGCTACGACACGCAGGGCAGCATGTTCGTCGACGGGATGCGCGACACGGGCGCGACCACCCGCGAGATCTTCAACACCGAGCGCATCGAGATCACCAAGGGTTCCGACGGCGCGTACGGCGGCCGCGGCGGCGCGGGCGGCAGCATCAACCTGATCACCAAGGCCCCGCACCTCGGCACGACGGCTGCCGCGAGCGCGGGCCTCGGCACCGACCGCTATCGCCGCTTCACGGCTGACGGCAACTGGCAATTCGCCGATCACGCCGCGTTCCGCCTGAACCTGATGAGCCACAACAACGACGTCGCCGGCCGCGACGTGGTCAACAACGAGCGCTGGGGCGTCGCGCCGTCGATCGCGTTTGGTCTCGGCACGCCGACGCGCGTGACCGCGAGCTACTACCACCTGTCGACCGACGACATGCCCGACGGCGGCATTCCGTACTTCTACACGACGTCGAACAAGCCCGCGAACGTCGACACGATCTATCCGGCGCCCGTCGACCGCCACAACTTCTACGGCCTGATCGACCGCGACTTCCGCAAGACCACGTCCGACATCAGCACGATCCGGATCGAGCACGACATCACGCCGGGGCTGACGGTGCGCAACACCACGCGCTATACCGAATCGACGCAGGACTACATCTGGACACAGCCCGACGACAGCCAGGGCAACGTGGTGAACGGCAAGGTCTGGCGCCGCAACAACAACCGCGACAGCTCGATCAACAGCCTCGCGAACCTGACCGAATTGTTCGGCGAATTCCGTACCGGCCCGTTCAAGCACAGTTTCACGACCGGCATCGAACTGTCGCGCGAATGGGGCAAGCGCGATTCGTACAAGGTGGCGACCGACACCGGCAAGATCTGCCAGAAGGGCATCGGCGCCGCATCGGGCTACAACTGCACGAGCCTCTGGTCGCCGAACCCGAACGATCCGTGGGCCGGCTCGGTCACGCGCAACAACGATTACGCGCATGCGCGCACCACGACGAAGTCGATCTACGGCTTCGACACGATCGAGATCACGCCGCGCTGGCAGGTGAACGGCGGCGTGCGCGTCGACGACTACTCGACCCGCTTCACCGACACCACGGCCAACGGCGGCAAGACCTACACGCGCGACGACACGCTCGTCAACTGGCAGGCCGGCCTCGTGTTCAAGCCCGCGCAAAACGGCAGCATCTACGCGTCGTATGCGACGTCGTCGACGCCGGCCGGCATGCTGCTCGGCGAAGGCAGCGAAACGCAGTCGCTCACGCCGGGCCGCGGCGGCGTCGGGCCGAACGCCGACCAGATGGCGCCGGAAAAGAACCGCAGCATCGAGCTCGGCACGAAGTGGAACGTGCTAAACGACAAGCTCGCGCTCACCGCCGCGCTGTTCCAGATCGATACGACGAATGCGCGCGTGACGCTGCCGAACAACCAGTACGCGATGGTCGGCAACAAGCGCGTGCAGGGTCTCGAGCTCGGCGTCGCCGGGCAGATCACGAAGCAGTGGCAGGTGTTCGGCGGCTACACGTACATGAAGAGCGAGCTGCGCGACAACGGCAAGGACGCCGCGAACAACGGCCACCGCTTCCCGAACACGCCGAAGCACAGCCTGACGATGTGGTCGAACTACGACGTGACGCCGAAGTTCACCGTCGGCGGCGGCGCGTTCTACATGTCGGAAGTGTTCGGCGATCCGGCGAACCTGCGCGCGGTGCCGTCGTACTGGCGCTTCGACGCGATGGCGCAGTACCGGATCAACAAGAAGCTCGACCTGCAGTTGAATGTGAACAACCTGTTCAACCGCACGTACTTCGATCAGGCGTATCCGTCGCACTACGCGTCGATCGCGCCGGGCCGCTCGGCGTTCATCACGCTGAATGCGCGCTACTGATCGATGGAAGCCGTCTCGCTGAAGGCGCTCGCGTCGGTGTCGCCGCGCGCGTTCGCCGACATCCTGGCCGGGCCGCCCGAGCGCGCCGCCGCGTGGGTCGCGGCGGCCGCCGATCACGGGATCGTCGACGCGCAGGCCGTCTACGGACAGTATCTGCTCGACGGACACGGCGTCACGCGCGATCCGGCCGCCGCGTTCGGCTGGTTCGGGCATGCGGCGCGGGCCGGCCATCCGATGGCGATGAACATGCTCGGGCGCTGCTACGAATTCGGCTGGGGCACGGCCGCGTGCGCGCCGGTGGCCGTGTATTGGTACCGGCTTGCCGCGCAGGCGGGCCTCGATTGGGGCATGTACAACTACGCGACGGCGCTCGCGCTCGGCAACGGCATCGACGAGAACCGCGCCGACGCGCTCGACTGGTTTCGCCGCGCGGCCGCGCTCGGCCATGCGAAGTCGATCAACCTGATCGGCGGTTTCTACGAGGACGGCTGGGTCGTGACCGCCGATGTCGACACCGCGTTCGATCACTATCGCCGCGCCGCCGAGGCCGGCGACTTCCGCGGCCAGTTCAACTATGCGCGGCTGCTCGCCGATCGCGGGCGCATCGACGAAGCACTCGTCTGGCTCGCGCGTGTGCCGGCCACCGCCACGCCGGCGTTCGTCGCAAAGATGCGTGCGTATCTTGCGTCGTCGCCGCTCGCTGCATTGCGCGCGGAGGCGCTGCGGCTGCCGTCTCACGGCATGGAATTCGAATCATGATGCTTCATATCCCCGGCGTGCTGACCAAGGTGCAGGTCGCGCAATGCCGCGACCTGCTCGATGCTGCCGACTGGGTCGACGGCAACGCGACGTCCGGCGCGCAGTCGGCGCTCGCGAAGCGCAACCGGCAGTTGCCGGAAGGATCGCCGGTCGCACGGGCGGTCGGCGATGCGATCCAGGATGCGCTGGCGCGGCATGCGCTGTTCTTTTCGGCGGCGCTGCCATTGAAGGTGTTTCCGCCGCTGTTCAATCGCTATGCAGGCGGCGAGACGTTCGGCACGCACGTGGACAACGCGATCCGGCTGCTGCGCGGCACGGATTTTCGTGTGCGCAGCGATCTGTCGGCGACGCTGTTTCTCGAGGAGCCCGATGCGTACGACGGCGGCGAGCTGTGCGTGGAAGATACGTACGGCGTGCATCGCGCGAAGCTGCCGGCCGGCGATCTCGTGCTGTATCCGGCGTCGAGCCTGCATCACGTGACGCCGGTGACGCGTGGCGAGCGCGTTGCTTCGTTCTTCTGGATTCAGAGCATGGTGCGCGACGACGGCGATCGCACGCTGCTGTTTCAGCTCGATACGCAGATTCAGGCGCTGTCTGCGGAAAAAGGCGCGAAGGATCCGATGGTCATTTCATTGACGGGGATTTATCACAACCTGTTGAGGAAGTGGGCGGATGCGTAGAGCCCGCCATGCGCCCGGCGCTTGCGCACGCTCGAACTGCAAGTCCAAAATGACCGTTGTCAAATGACCATGCTCATATCGTGATGCTGCACGCTCCCGTATCGAAATCCGAATTCAACGCTCGCGCACTCGAATACTTCCGGCTCGTCGAAGCGTCGGGTGAAAGCCTGATCGTCACCGACCACGGCAAGCCGACGCTCGAGATCCGGCCGTATCGCTCGCGCGAAGCTCAGCCGTTGGACATATTGCGCGGCTCGGTCATGCGCTACGACAATCCTCTCGATCCGATTGCGGAAGATGATTGGGAAGCGTCGCGGTAATTGCCCGATACGCATGCATTGGTGTGGTGGGTTGCGGGCGACCCTGCGCTCAGTTGATCACGCGCGACGAAAAAATCCGCGCGTACGCGCACGTCAAGACGCTCTGGTAAGCATCGCCCGCCCGTGGGGCAAACCGCGAAACATCGTCCGCCGGACTCTGGCATATTGGCGATTCGTCTGACCAAAACGACCACGGCCGCCCTGCTCGACACCGGTTCGTGGCCCGCGGCCTTCGTCGTGCCATTTGCCCGCTACCGTGATACCGCTCTCCGATCCCGCCGTCCGGTCGATTGCCCTGATGGAGTCGCATGAAGGATTCGTCGATCTCGCTACCTTCGATGAACGCATCGCGGTCGACCTCCGCCGCACCCACATCGAAAACAACACGAGCCCGCATTTCCTGAAGGTACGCCGCGGCGTCGCCGAGCGGCTGGCCGCCGCCGCACATACACTGCCTGCCGGCGTGCGCCTGTACGTGAAGGAGGGCTATCGCCCGCTGGCGCTGCAACGCGCGTATTTCACCGAACATCTCGCGCACCTGCACCGCACGCTGAATCCACTACCGTCCGACGAAGCCCTGTACGAACTCGCGAGCCACTACGTCGCGCCGCCGGAAGTCGCCGCGCATCCGACCGGCGCCGCCGTCGATCTCACGTTGATATCGGCAGACGGTATCGAAGCCGACATGGGCACCATCATGAATGCGACCGACCGGGAGTCGTCCGGCGCGTGCTACACGCACAACACGTTCATCAGCCGCCCGGCCGCGCGAAACCGCCACGTGCTGATCGCGGCGCTGACGCGCGCCGGCTTCACGAATTACCCGTCCGAATGGTGGCACTGGTCGTTCGGCGATCGCTATTGGGCCGTCATGCGGAACGAATCGCACGCAATTTTCGGTCCTGTCGAGGAAAGCACGCTCGACGAAGCGTCGACGGTTTTCCCGATCCGACCGGCGTGACTCGGTAACATCCTCCCTTGCCGATCCCCGCGTGCTCCCGCACAATCGCAGCACCTGCCTTCCTTCCCCCGCGCCGATGTCCTATGCGTCACTCGCCACCGGCGTCCTGCTCGCCGGCGGTCTCGGTCAACGCTTCGACCCAAGCGGTCTGCACAGCAAGCTGCTCGCGCTGCTTCCCGACGGCACGCCGGTTGCGGTCGCCGCCGCTCGTCATCTCGCCGCAGCCACGGCGGACGTGATCGCCGTCGTGCGTCCCGGCGCCGAAAAACTCGCGATTCTGCTGAACGAAGCCGGCTGCCAGGTCGTCTACGCGCCCGACGCGATGCGCGGCATGGGCGCGAGCCTCGCGGTCGGTGTCCGCACGACGCCCGAAGCGACCGGCTGGCTGGTCGCGCTCGGCGATATGCCGTGGATCGCGGCGTCCACCTACGAAATGCTCACGCGCGCGCTCGACGGCGACGACGCGTCGATCGTCGCCCCCGTGCATCGCGGCGTGCGCGGCCATCCGGTCGGTTTCGCCGCGCACCATTACGATGCACTCGCCGCGCTCGACGGCGATACAGGCGCCCGCGCGCTGTTCGCCAGTGCGCCGGTGAACCTGCTCGACGTCGACGATCCCGGCATCCTGCGCGACGTCGATACGCCGGCGGATCTGCGCTGATACCGGCGCGCGCCGGCCGCGCAGCGCATTGCACATACGTGCCACCGCGAGATCCGGCGCGATACCTGCAGACACGCGAATATCGCCGGCAATCCAGATGCCGCCGCGAGAATCCCGCTGCAAACGCTCGCCCGATTGCCTATAACGAAGACGAGGCGCGCCCTCCGCGCCACCGTCGTCACGCATTGCACGAGCGCTCCATGGACCACACGACCCCGATGCCCGAGCCCCCGGCCGATCCGAACCGCGATCCGGAAGACGACCCGCTGTCGCCACCTCCGCCGGGACATCCGCACGACAACCCGCAGCAGCCCGACGGGCCGCCGAGCAAGGATCCCGTTTAGCCGGGCGCGCGGCCCTCACGTTGCATTCACCCTTTTCGAGGCCGATCCGGCACGCACCTCCGGGGCGCGGCCGACGGTCGCGCTCGCCACGTCGCCCGAGCACCTGCTACCGTGCCGTATACCCGCCGTCGATCGCCAGCGACACGCCGCTGATCATCGAGGCCGCGTCGCTCAGCAGGAACAGGATCGGCTCGACGACCTCGTCCGGCTCCGCGAAGCGCCCGAGCGGAATCGCCGCGAGCATCGGCGCGCGCTTTTCCGGTTCGCTCCATGCGAATTGCGCCATCGGCGTGAGCGTGACGGTCGGGTTCACGCTGTTCACACGAATCCCGTGCGCGCCAAGTTCGATGCACAGCACACGCGTAATCGCGTCGAGCGCTGCCTTCGACGCGCAATAGCTCAGATGCGCAGGCAAGCCGACCAGCGCGGCCTGGCTCGATACGTTGACGATGCTGCCCCGGGCACGCACGGCGCCACGCCCGTCGCGCGCGATCATCTTCCGCGCGACGGCCCGTGCGACGAGCGCAGCGCCACGCGCATTGACGGCCATCACGCGATCGAAGTGCTCGGCGCTGATCTCGAGCCCCGGCTCGAGCGACGCGATGCCCGCGCAATTGACGAGCGCATCGAACGCGTCGTGCGCGGCAAGCGCCGCATCGATCGCCTGTTCGTCGCCGCCGACATCGACGCGCAAGGTATCGCAGGCAATTTCGCCGGCCAGCACGTCGAGCGCGGCCGCATCGCGCCCCGCCGCGACGACCCGTGCGCCGGCACGCGCCAGCGCAACCGCGCATGCGCGCCCGATCCCGCTCGACGCGCCGGTGACAAGCACCCTTGAACCGCTGAAATCGAATCGCGTCTTCATGATGACGTGCGCAGTTCGTGCATGATCGGTTTGAGTGCCGGATACAGCGCCGTATAGAGCGCAAAGCGCGCCGCATACGCATTCGCGCGCCCGGCATCGGGCCGTGCGCGTTCGACGAGCGTGACCCAGCCGCCCTGCGCGTCGTCGTGCGACACGAGCCCCGCCCCGACGCCTGCGAGCAGCGCGGCACCCATCGCGGCTTCGACGTCCTGCTCGATCGTCCATACCGGAAAACCCGTCACGTCCGCGATGATCTGCATCCATAGCGCCGAATGCGCGGCCCCGCCGACGACGATCAACCGGTCGTCCAGCGCCACCGTGCCACGCCGGCCGGCCTCGATGTTGTGCCGCAGTGCGAACGCGACGCCTTCGAGCACGGCGCGATACAGGTGCGCACGCGTATGCGCGAGGCTCAGCCCGACGAACGCGCCGCTCGCCTGCGCATCCCACACCGGGCTGCGTTCGCCCATCAGGTACGGCAGGAACAGCACGCCATCCGCGCCGGGCGGCACGCGCTCGGCCGCCTCCTCCAGCAGCACGTGCGGATCGCCGTGCGGCAGCAACCTCGCCGCATCGATCTCCGCGTGACAGAACTGGTCGCGAAACCACGCGACCGACGCGCCGGCCGTGATCGCGCCACCGAACACGTACAGGTCGCGCTGCCCGTCGAACACGTGCGGCATGCTGACGAGCCCGTGCCGCGCATCGACGTGCTGGTTCACGTAGCCCCAGCACATGCTGGTACCGATCATCGCGACATGCTGCCCGCCGCGCGTCGCGCCGGCCGCAAAGGTCGCGACGGCTGCGTCGACACCGCCCGCGACGACCGGCGTGCCGGCCGGCAAGCCGAGCTGCTCCGTCCATTGCGACAGTAGCCCGCCGACGATATCGGTCGACTGGACGAGCCGCTCGGGCATCATCGTCGCGGGGATGCCGAGCATGTCGAGCGCGTCGTCGGACCACTCGCGGCGCGCGACGTCATACACGCCGCCGATGTTGCCGGCCGAACTGTGATCGACCGCGACCTCGCCGGTCAGCAGGTAGATCACGTAGGCATTCGGCGGCAGGAAGTAGCGCACGTTCGCCCACACGTCCGGGCGCTGTTCGCGCAGCCACAGCATCTTGGTGAACCCGTAGTAGCTGTCGACGCCGTTGCCCGTGATCACGCGCAGCCGCTCGACGTTCACGTTGGCGTTCACCCAGTCGACTTCCGCGGTCGCGCGCCGGTCCATCCAGATCAGGCACGGATGAATCGGCCGCATGTCGCTGTCGACCGGAACGCCGGAGCCGCCGTACAGGCTGCTCACGCACACGGCGCGAATCGCATCGGCCGGCACGCCGTGCGCGCGCGCGTCGCTCACGCAGCCCGCGATGCAGTCGAGCACCGCGTCGAACCACACCTGCGGCCACTGCTCGGCCCACAACGGGCGCGGCGTGTCGGGCTGATAGCCGGCCGAGCGCCGCGCGACGATCGTGCCGTGCCGGTCGACGAGCAGCGCCTTGGTGCTCTGCGTGCCGATGTCGACGCCTATGACGTATTCCATGATGTCTCCGGTGAGGCGCACGCGCCGGCCTTCAACGGGCCGGCTTCAGCAGCACCTTGATCGATTCGGGCGATTTCGCGACGCGGATCGCGTCGTCCCAGTCCTCCAGCGCGAAGCCGTGCGTGACGATGCCCTTCGACGTGACGAGCCCGCGCGCGAGCAGGTCGATCGCGACCGGATAACAGTATGGCCCCAGGTGTGCGCCGCGCACGTCGAGCTCCTTGCGATCGCCGATGATCGACCAGTCGACGGTCGTGTCCTCGCCGAACACGCTGAACTCGACGAAGCGGCCGAGCTTGCGGATCAGTTCCAGCCCCTGGTTCACGCCGACCGGCGCACCGGTCGTCTCGATGTACACGTCGCATCCGTAGCCGTCGGTCAGCGTGCGGACGATCTCGCGCGCATCGTCGCGCGTCGGATTGATCGTTACGTCGGCGCCGTATTGCCGCGCGAGGTCGAGCCGCTCGTCGAGCAGGTCGATCACGACGAGCTTCTTCGGCGTCTTCAGGTGTGCGACCTGCGTCATCATCAGCCCGAGCGGGCCTGCGCCGGCGATCACGACCACATCGTCGAGCTGGAGGTCGCCGCGGTTCACGGTATGGATCGCGCACGACAGCGGCTCGATGATCGCGGCATCCTCGAGCGACACGCCGAGCGGAATCTTGTGGACGATCGCGGTCGGTGGAATGCGCATGTACTCGGCCATCCCGCCGTCGGCGACCTCGCGCTGGAAACCGAAGATGTTGTGCACCTCGCACATCCAGTACTGTCCCGACTTGCAGTAGCGGCACTTGCCGCACGGCACGATCTGCTCGGCGATCACGCGGTCGCCCGGCGCGACGCCGAAATGCGCGGCCGCGCCGTCGCCGAGCGCTTCCACGTAGCCGAAGAATTCATGGCCGGGAATCACGGGCGCCTTCACCCACGGACTCGGGCCGCCCCAGAACATCTTCGCGCCGGTATAGCACTTGCAGTCGCTCGCGCAGATCCCGCACGCGGCGATGCGGATCACGAGTTCGTTCGCGCCCGCGCGCGGCTTCGCGACCTGTTCGACGCGGTAATCCTCGGGGCCGTGGCAAACCACCGCGGTCATGCTCGGCTGGGCTTCGGGTGTCGTCATGAGTTGTCTCTTCCGTTGATGATTCGGATTTCTGATGAATAGCCGGTTACCGCGATCGTTCGCGGCTGATGTAGATCGCGAGCAGGATGATTCCGCCCTTGATCACGTTCTGCACATACGGGTTCACGCCGATCATGTTCAGTCCGTTGTTGAGCACGCCGAGCAGCAGCGCGCCGACGAGCGTGCCGAGAATCGCGCCGCGCCCGCCGGAGATCGACGTGCCGCCCATCACGACGGCCGCGATCGCGTCGAGCTCGAAGCCCACGCCCGCGTTCGGCTGTCCGCTCATCAGGCGTCCGGTGAGCACGATCGCGGCGAGCGCGGACGTGAGCCCGGCCAGCGTATAGACGATCAGCTTCACGCGCGCGACGCGCACGCCGGTCAGCCGCGTCGCCTGCTCGTTGCCGCCGATCGCATACACATAGCGGCCGAACGGCATGCGATCGAGCAGCAGCCACGCGATCGCATAGACGATCAGCATGATCAGCACGGGCGCCTGGATACCAAGCACCTTGCCGCTGCCGAAGAACGCGACCCAGTCGGGCAGCCCGTCGATCGGATAGCCGCCCGTATAGATGAGCGCGAGGCCACGCGCGATGCCCATCGTCGCGAGCGTGACGATGATCGGCGGCATCCCCGCGAACGCGACGAACACGCCGTTCAGGAAGCCGAAACCGAAGCCCACCGCGATGCCGATCGCGAGCGCGGCGACGGCGTTGACGCCGGCCACCATCAGTCCGGCCGCGAGCGTCCCGGACAACGCCATCACCGAGCCCACCGACAGGTCGATCCCGCCCGTCAGGATCACGCAGGTCATGCCGACCGCGATGATCGCGTTGATCGAGACCTGGCGCAGCACGTTTTCCAGGTTCGCCGCCGACAGGAAACTCGGGCTCGCGATCATCATCGCGATGCACACGGCGATCAGGCCGACGAGCGGATAGAACAGCGTCGAGCGCCGCAACTGCACCCACATCGCGCGCGGCGGCGGCGCATCGACGGCAGCCGCCGCAAGCGTCGTGGAAGGCGTGGAAGAAGAATCAGGCAGGTTCATGGGTCGCTCCTCGCGTGCCGGCCGTGGCATGGGTCATGACCGTGTCGGGATCGATCTCGTCGCCTTCGAGCGTCGCCTCGATGCGGCCCTGCCGGAACACGGCGACGCGATCGCACATGCCGACGATCTCCGGCAGTTCGGACGAGATCATGATGATGGCGTAGCCGCGCGCGGTGAGTTCGCGCATCAGCCCGTAGATTTCCGCTTTGGCGCCGACGTCGATGCCGCGCGTCGGCTCGTCGAAGATCAGCACGCTCGCGTGATGGTTCAGCCAGCGCGCGATCACGACCTTCTGCTGGTTGCCGCCGGACAGCGTGGCCACCTCGGTATGGATCGACGGCGCCTTCACGCCGACGCGCCGCATCACGTCGTGCGTGGTGCGGGCCTCGCCGCGGCGGTCGATCAGCCAGCGCATCGACCGGTACTTGCCGAGGTTGTTCAACGAGACGTTGTCGCGGATCGAAAACGACGTGACGAGCCCCTCCGTCTTGCGGCTTTCCGGCAGGAGGCCGATGCCCGCACGCAGCGCGTCGGCCGGATCGGCAAGCTTCGCCGGCGTGCCGCGCACGCGCACCGTCTTGCGATGCGCGCGCGTCGCACCGATCACCGCGAGCGCGGTCTCGGTGCGGCCCGAGCCGACGAGGCCGGCGAAACCGAGGATCTCGCCCGCATGCAGCGCGAAGCGGTTCACCGGGCCGTCGCGGTCGATCTGCAGCGCGTCGACTTCGAGCACGGCCGGCGCATCGGCAGGCCGCACCGGCTTCGGCGGAAAGCTGCTCTCGAGCCGGCGGCCGACCATCATCCGAACCAGCTGCTCGACGTCCGTGCGCGCGACGTCGGTCGTCGCGACATACTGGCCATCGCGCAACACCGTGATGCGATCGCATACGGCAAAGATTTCGTCGAGATGATGCGAGATGAAGATCATCGCGACACCCTGCCGCTTCAGCTCGCGCATGATCGCAAACAGGTGTTCGGCCTCGGCCGGCGTGAGCGTGGCGGTCGGCTCGTCGAGAATCAGGATGCGCGCATCGAGCGACAGCGCCTTGCCGATCTCGACGAACTGCTGCTGCGCGACCGACAGCGTGCGCAGCGGCGCATCGAGATCGATCGACACGCCAAGCCGCGCGAAGATGCCGGCCGCCGCGCGGCGCATCCGCGCGCGGTCGCGCACGCCCCAGCGCGTACGCAGCTCACGGCCGAGGAACAGGTTGTCGACGGCATCGAGGTGCGGAATCAGGCTGAATTCCTGGAACACGATGCCGACACCGGCCGCGACCGCGTCGTGATAATTCGAGAAATGCCGCGCGGTACCGTCGATCTCGATCGTGCCCGCGTCCGGTTGATGGATCCCGCAGAGGATCTTCATCAGCGTCGACTTGCCGGCGCCGTTCTCGCCGAGCAGCGCGTGAATCTCGCCGCGCGCGATCTCGAGATGAATGTCCGACAGCGCCTTCACGCCCGGAAAGCTTTTCGTGATGTGGCCGAGCTTCAGTATCGTGTCCATCGGCTTCTCCGTATGAAAGGCGCCGGCCGCGCCGCCGCCCTTCACGTCGCGTCGCACGTCGCTCACCAGCTGAACCCCTTCGCGTTGCCGCGATCGACGACCTTCACGTCGACCGGAATCGCCTTCGGCACCGTCGCGCCCCACTTGCGCGCGATCGCGATACCGAGCGCGATGCGCACCTGGTCGGCCGGAAACTGTGCGGTCGTCTCGATGAACTTCGAGTTCGGCTTCTGGATCGCCGCGATCGCCTCGGGCGCGCCGTCGACGCTCGTCAGCTTGATGTCCTTGCCGGAACCCTCGATCGCGGCCAGCGCGCCCATCGAGCCGCCGTCGTTCACGCTGAAGATGCCCTTCAGGTTCGGATGCGCGGAGATCATGTTTTCGGTCACCGACAGCGCGGTCGCGCGCTCCTGCTTGCCGTTCTGCGTATCGACCAGCTTCACGTTCGGGAATTTCGCGAGCCCGGCCTTGCAGCCGCGCACGCGTTCGAGAATCGGCACAACCGGAATGCCGTCGAGGATCGCCACCTCGCCGCTGCCGCCGATCGCCTTCGCGAGGTATTCGCACGACATCACGCCGGCGTCGTAGTTCTTCGAGCCGACGAACGAATCGACCGGGCCGTTCGCGTTCGCATCGACGGCCACGACCACCGCGCCGGCCTTCTTCGCCTGCGTGATCGCGGACTGGATGCCGGTCGAGTCGGTCGGGTTCACGAGCAGGATGTCGATCTTCTTCTGCAGCATGTCCTCGACGTCGCTCACCTGCTTGCTGACGTCGTGATGCGCGTCGGTGACGACGACCTGCGCGCCGATCGACGCGGCCGCGTCGTTCAGCGCCTTCTGCATCGTCACGAAATACGGGTTGTTCAGCTCCTGGAACGTCATGCCGATGCGCAGCGGCGCGGCCTGCGCGACGGCCGGCAGCACGGCCGCTACGGCAAGCGTGGCAAGGGCCGCGAGGCGGACGCTGCGGCGCGGGGAGGAAGCGGGCGATGCGGTAGGCAATGCGGTGGGCGATGCGTGCGTCATGACGGTGTCTCCGGTTGTGTGCGGCTTTTTCGTGGGTAAGCGAGCCCCTCGCGACGTGAACGGCGCGATCGGCTGGGTGAAACGGCGGGAAAAGGTCGGGCGGGCGAGCGCCCGGCGATCATCCGGGCTGCGGTACGAGCCCGGGCGCGCCGGGCGTGACCACGCGCGGCGGCATCGGGTTGCCGGTGGGCGCCGCGTGCAGCGCGAGTTCACGGCTGCGCGCGTTCAGGCGCTGGAGCGCGCGAAACTCGGACGGCGCCATCCCCTTCACCGCGCGGAACTGGCGGTTGAAGTTGGACACGTTGTTGAAGCCGGCCTGGAAGCAGATGTCGGTGATGTTCGCGTCGTCGGCGAGCAGCATCTGGCACGCGGATTCGATGCGCAGGCGGTTCACGTACTGGACGAACGGCAAACCCGTGTGACGGTGGAACGCGCGCGAGAACGCGCTGACGCTCTGCCCGGTCAGTTGCGCGAGCTCCGATTCGCGCAGCTCCGACGCGAGGTTCTTGCCGATGTATGACAGCGCGTGGCTGAGCCGCGTGGGCGTCACGTGCGCCTGGTCGTAGGCGGGGCTCGCGAGCAGCGTGCGTTCCGCCGCGCCGCACAGCCGCTCGAGGATCGTCATGAACAGCGCGATGCGGCGCATGCCGCGTGCGCCCAGCAACTCGTCGAACAGCGGCGCGATCGCCGCGCTCGTGTCGTCATCGAAGCCGACGCCGCGTCGCGCGTCGTCGAGCAGCGCCTGCGCCTCGCGGCATTCGGGAAACGCGTCCATGCAGCGGCGCACGAACGACGGATCGAATTGGATCACCAGGTTGCGGCGCTCGACGGTTTCGCCTTCCGCCATGTCACTGACCCAGTTGTGCGGCAGGTTCGGGCCGAGCAGCACGAGATGGCCCGGGCCGAACGAGCCGATATGGTCGCCGACGAAATACTTGCCGCGCGTCGCGACGATCAGGTGCAGTTCGAATTCGGGATGGAAATGCCAGCGGATCGTGCGATACGGATAGCCGTGCGACCAGACCTTGAACGACTCGTCGCGTCGCACTTCGACCACTTCCAGATCGGGGTGCATCATCCTGGCGTCTCCATTCCCATGTGTCGCTGGCCGGGCCGTTCAGCGTCGCGACCGGTCGCATGGAAAGCAATGTAGGTCGATCGCGCGCGCGGCTCCACCAACTTTACGCCTGATTTTCGATACTTTTTTGCGGTTTGCGGGCGGAAACGACGCCGGACGGCAAAATTGTGCAGCGCGGAATGCGCGCCGGCCGGCGGCGGCAACGACCGGCCGCCCTGCGTATCCGGCAAGGCGGCTCGACGCCGACGGCTACCGCGACGACGCAGCCGCGCTTTCCCGTGCGACGCGCACTTCGTAGGTCTTCAGGTGGTTGTAGGCGATGCGCAGCAGCGACAACGCATCCGCCGCCTGCGGGTCGCGGCGCGCGAGCAGGTCGCCGATCACGTGATCGGCTTCGACCCGCGCGTGGTTCTCGACGTCGCGCAGCATCGACGCGGTCAGCGGCGATGGCGTCAGCACCATCCGCTGCATCCGCTCGATCGCGGCCGGATCGGGCCGGTAACCGTTGTGCGCGGCAATCGCGCTGCATTCGTCGAGCATCGTCTGGAGCAGACGGCGGCCGTCCGGCGCGGCGAGAATGTCGCCGACCGAGCCGCGAAACAGCGACGTGCTCGCCGCGAGCGTCGCGAGGAACACCCACTTGTCCCACATCCGTGCAGCGATGTCGTCGCTGAGCGTCGCATCGAAGCCCGCGCCGCCGAGCACGTCGGCCACCGCGCGCACACGCGCCGATTCGCCGCCGGCGAGTTCGCCGAACGACAGCCCGTGCGTATCGTTCAGATGCACGATCCGCTGCTCGCGATCGAGCGTCGCCGCGATCACGCACAGGCCGCCCAGCACCTGCGCGGCGCCGAACCGGTCGCGCAGCACGTCGAGATGGCGCATCCCGTTGAGCATCGGCAGGATCAGCGTCGACGGCCCGACGAACGGCGCGAACGACGCGATCGCATCGTCGAGGCTGTAGGCCTTGCAGCTCAGCAGCACCAGGTCGAACGGCGCGGCCGCATCGCCCGCGCGCACCGTCTGCACGTTCGCGAGCGTCAGGTCGCCGCGCGGGCTGCGGATCAGGAGCA